>NZ_JBHVJT010000020.1:2805-118581 GCF_042798815.1 Kitasatospora sp. NPDC057738
GTTGGGGGGGGAGGTTCTTGTGGGTCCGCCGCGTTCATGATCCGCGGGCGTCCGCGGGCGTCCGCAGGTATCCGCGGGCGTCCGCGGGCGTCAGCAGGTATCCGCGGGCGTCCGCGGGCGTCAGCAGGTATCCACGAGCGTCCGCGCGCATGCACGGGCGTCCGGGGGCGTCCGCGCCGGACCGCCGTCAGCCGAGCCCGTTGGACTTCAGCCAGTCCTTGGCGACCGCCGACGGGTCCTCCTTGTCCACCGAAACGCGCTTCATCAGAGCCACCAGCCCGGCGGTGTCGAGCTTGGCCGACACCGCGTTGAGCGCCGCCGTCGCGGTCGCGTCCACGCCCGCCTTGTAGACCAGCGGGGTGACGTTCTGCGCGCCGAAGATGTTCTTCGGATCGGCCAGCGGGACGAGCTTGTACTGAGCGATCTTCGGGTCGGTGGTGAACACGTTGCCGACCTGGATGTTGCCGTCCTTGAGCGCGTTCGCGGTGGTGTCGGCGGTGGGCTTCCACTCCTTGAAGGTCAGTCCGTAGACGTCCTTGAGCTGCTGCTCGCGACGGTTCTTGAACTCCGGCGGCCCGCCGATGGTGAACTCGCCGGCCTTGGCGGCGAGGTCGGCGATGCTCTTGAGGTTGTCCTTGTCGGCCGTCTCCTGGGTGACGCTGAGCGAGTCCTTGTCCTCGGCCGGGGACGATTCGAGGAGGCCCAGCGAGGCGGGCAGCGTCGTGGTGAGCGCCGTGTTCACGTCCTGGGTGGTGGCGGCGGTGGACTTGGGGTCCAGGTAGGCGAGCAGCGAGCCGTTGTACTCCGGCAGGACGGTCAGGTTGCCGCTCTGCAGCTGTCCGTAGAGCACCTCGCGGCTGCCGATGTTGAACTTCTCCTGGACCTTGACGCCCTTGGCCTTGAGCGCCTGCGAGTAGATCGACCCGAGCAGGACGTTCTCCGGGAAGTTGGCCGAGCCGACCACGACCGTCGACCCTGAGCCGCCTGAGCCACCCGAGCCGCCTGCCGGGGCCGAGGCGCTCGACCCCCCGCCGAGCGGGTCCCCGCCGGAGGATCCGCAGGCGGTGGCGCCGAGGGCGAGCGCGGCGAGGGTGCCGAGGACGACGGCGCGACGGCTTCGGTTGATTGTCGACATGATGACAAATGTCCTTCCGGAACGGGAGGTGAGGGGAGACGGACGTCAGTGGGGCCGCTGCTGGGCGCGCACCCCGGGCGGGAGCGCGAACCGGGCGAGCAGGGCGAAGAACAGCTGGGCGGCGACCGCGAGCAGCACCACCAGCAGCGCGCCGCCCACGGTCACGGCGTACTGGCGGGTCGCCAGCCCGTCGATGACGTAGCGGCCGAGGCCGCCCAGACCGACGTAGGCGGCCACCGTGGCGGTCGCGATCACCTGCACGGTCGCCGTGCGGAAGCCGGCCAGCAGGGTCGGCGCGGCCGAGGGCAGGCAGACCTGCCGCAGCACCTGGGGGTGGGTCAGCCCGATGCCGCGGGCGGCGTCCCGGACGTCCGGGTCGGTGCCGCGCACCCCCTCGACGGCGGCCACCAGCAACGGCGGCGCGGCGAGGGCGACCAGCGGGATCAGCACGGCGGTGTCGCCGACCCCGGCGAGCAGCACGGCCAGCGTCACCAGGCCGAGGGTGGGCAGGGCGCGGGCGGCGCCCGCGAACGCGGTCACCACGGTGACGCCGCGCCCGGTGTAGCCGATCAACAGCCCGAGCGGGACGGCGAGCAGCGTCGCGCACAGCAGGGCCTCGCCGGAGAGCAGCAGGTGCTCGGCGACCCGGTGCGCGATCGAGTCCGGCCCGCTGAGGTGGTCCGGGGCGGTGAAGAAGTCGCCCAGCCAGTTCAGCCAGTTCACGAGCCGGCTCCCTTCTCCCGGACGGCCCAGGGCGCGAGCAGCCGCCGGGCGGTGACCAGCAGCAGGTCGACGGCCAGTGCCAGGACGGCGATCAGCGCGATGCCGGCCACGATCGGGGTCGGGAAGGTGCGCTGGAAGCCGTCGACGAACAGGTAGCCGAGCCCGCCGCGGCCGACCAGCGCACCCACGCTCGCCAGCGAGATGCTGGACACCGCGGCGACCCGCAGTCCGGCGATCAGGTACGGCACGGCGGCGGGCAGCTCGACCGAGGTCAGCCGGTGCCACGGCCCGTACCCCATCGCGGTCGCGGCCTGCCGGACGGCGTCCGGGACGGCGCGCAGTCCGTCCACGGTGGTCGGCAGCAGCACGGCGAGGGCGTAGAAGGTGAGCGGGATCATCACGGTCGCCTGGGTGGCGAGGCCGGTGTACGGGATCAGCACCACGAACACGGCCAGCGAGGGCAGCGCGTAGACGATGTTGAACACGGCGGACAGCGGCTGGTACAGCCGGGGGTAGCGGGCGCAGGCCAGGCCGAGCGGGACGGCCAGCAGCAGGCCGATGAGCACGGGGACGAGGGCGATCACGGCGTGGTCGGCGAGCAGGTGGCCGAGGTAGCCGAGGTGATCGCCGATCCAGTACCAGCGGACGATCGGTTCATCGTCCACCATCGGCTCCGTCCGTGCCGTCCGTGCCGTCCGTGCCGTCCGTGCCGTCCGTGCCGTCCGTGCCGTCCGTGAGGCCGGTGCCGCCCGTGCCGCCCGTGTCGCTCGCGTGGCTTCCGGCGATCGGGGACTTGTCGATGCGGACGGGGGCATCGGCGGGCGGCGAGCCGGAGGCGTCGGGCCGCAGCGCGGCGAGGACGGCCTCGCGGCTCGCGGTGCCGGTGACCCGGCCGTCGGCGTCCAGCGCCACGGCGACCCCGGCGGGGGAGAGGACGGCGGCGTCCAGCGCGGTGCGCAGGGTGTCGGTGTCCGGGTGGAAGCCGGCCGTCGGCTGGAGTTCGGCGACGACGGCGTCGCGGTCGATCCAGCCGATCGGACGGCGCTCGTCGTCCAGGGCCAACTCCCAGCCCCCGTAGCGGAGCCCGTCGCCCACCGGGCGGAGCTCGACGGCCCGGGCGGAGCGCAGGCCGAGGCCGCGCAGGCCCCGGTCGCGTCCGAGGAAGGCGGCCACGCCCTCGTCGGCGGGGGTGGTGAGCAGGGTGTGCGGGTCGGCCAGCTGGGCGATCCGTCCGCGCTCGCGGAGCACCACCACCTGGTCGCCGAGCCGGACGGCCTCCTCGATGTCATGGGTGACGAACAGCACCGTCTTGTGCAGCTCGGACTGGAGCCGCAGCAACTCCTCCTGGAGCCCGGCCCGTACCACCGGGTCGACCGCGCTGAACGGTTCGTCCATCAGCAGCACCGGCGGGTCGGCGGCCAGCGCCCGCGCCACGCCGACCCGCTGCTGCTGGCCGCCGGACAGCTGGAACGGGTACCGCTTGGCGGTCTCCGGTGCGAGTCCGACCAGTTCGAGCAGTTCGGCGGCGCGGGCGCGGGCCTTCTTGCGGTCCCAGCCGAGCAGGTAGGGGACGGTGGCGATGTTGTCGATCACCTTGCGGTGCGGGAAGAGCCCGGCCTGCTGGATCACGTACCCGATGCCACGGCGCAGCTTGGCGGGTTCCAGCTTCGCGACGTCCGTGTCGTCCAGCAGGACCCGGCCCGAGGTGGGCTCGACCATTCGGTTGACCATGCGCAGCAGGGTGGTCTTTCCGCAGCCGGACGGGCCGACCAGGACGGTTATCCGACCGGTCGGGACCTCCAGGTCCAGGCCCTCGACCGCGACGGTGCCGTCGGGGTGGCGCTTTCCGGCGCCCTCGAATCTGATCACGTGGGAGTTTCCTCGTCAGGGCGCCCCGGGGAGGCGGCGCCTGGGTCGTTCGGTCGTTCGGTCGGGTCGTTCGGTGACGGCGGTTTCAAGCGCCCGGGCGTACTTCCGCCCGCGTGGCTGCCCAGCTTTGGACCGGCGGAAACTCTGATCAGACTATGACCTGCATCATCTCCTGTCCTTGATTTACCGCCCGGCACGCGGTGTGACCGCGACCTCAGCCGCCCTGACGGGTCGGCAGACCGGAGGCCGCCCAGCCCACGAAACCGCCGTCCAGGTCGGTCGCCCGGTGCAGCCCCAGCTCGCGCAGGGAAGCGGCGGCCAGGCTGGAGGCGTAGCCCTCGGAGCAGACCACGATCACCTCGACGTCGTAGCCCGAGGCCTCGGGGATCCGGTGACTGCCCGTCGGATCGAGCCGCCACTCCAACACATTGCGCTCGATGATCAGCGAGCCGGGGATCTCCCCCTCGGCCGCCCGCTGCGCCGCCGGACGGATGTCCACCAGCAGCGCGCCGTCCAACTGGGCCTGGTAGGCCTCGCGGGCGCGCGGCCGGTGCACGCCCTGCCGGGCCCGCTCCACCAGGTCGTCGATCGTGGTCACCATTGTTCCGGTCCTTCCTCGGAGGTGCGGACGAGCCCGCCGGCCCGCAGGTCGTAGTGCGCCATCGAGCTCAGCGGCGGCGAGTAGGCGTGCAGGGTGACGGCAGGGCCGACGGCGGTGTTGCGCACGTCGTGCACGTACTCGGGGCCGAAGGCGCGGGCGGTGCCGGCCGGGATCCGCCGGATCAGCAGGCCCTGCTCCGGGCCGCCGAGGGACAGCTCCTCCAACTCGCCGAGGGCGACGGTGAAGGCGCCGCGCGAGCCGCCGTGGTCGTGGAAGCCGGTGGACTGGCCGGGCAGCCAACTGATCAGCCACACCTCGTGGTCCTCGTCGGCCGCCAGGCGGCGGTACCAGCGCTCCTCGGTGGAGAGGCGGACGTGGTGGATCCACTCGTCGGGCCGCTCGGCCAGCTCGCGGACGATGGTCCGCAGGGTGCTGGGGGTGAGCGGCGCGGGGGTGTCCCCGGCGGGCGGCGGCGGTGGTGGTGGCTCGGGGGCGCTCGCCGGGCTCGCGGAGCCGGCGGCGGTGGTTGTGCCGACGGTGTCGGCGGTGGTGATGCCGGCGGTGGTGATGGCAACGGCGTCGGCGTCGGCGTCGGCGTCGGTGCCGGTGGCGGTGCGGGTGTCGGAGCCGGTGTCGATGTCGGCTTCGGGGCCGGTGGTCGGGCGGGTGCGGCGGCTGATGCTCGGGCTCGGGCTCATGGGGCGTCCTCGGGTGCGGCGGGAACGTCGGCGGGAAGCGCCCGGCGTCCGGTGGCGTCGGACGGGCGCGGGCCGACGGAGCGGCTCGGCACGAACGGGTGCGCCGGGGCGGGGCAGGAGTCAGAACTGCGGGTGCGGGTGCGCGGCGCGGGACCTGGCGGACGTCACAGGGCGGGACCGGCGGGGGAGAGCAAGGTCAACAGGCACAGATGGAACTCGCCTGGCGTCGCAGATCGACGTGCAGGCGGCAGACCAGAGTGGCGCCGGAGTCCATGCGCCGGATCTTTCCCGAGCGAACCGGACGAAGTCAAGCCGAGCCGACGGCCCGCCGCCGTCCGTTGCCGGTGCCGGGCGGACCCGTCGGCCGCCGGTCGGACCGTCCTTCGAGCACTTCTCGACCGTCCTTCTCGACCGTCCCTCGTCCACTCCTCGGCCTCTATTCCTCGACCAGGTGGCGCGGAACCGGTGGACCCGTGGCGGGCGGCGCCGACGCGGTGTCGCCCGTCGGTTGCGCGGGCACCGACCCGCCGGCGCCCGGCGCCGGTCCGGCCAGTGCCTGGTCGGCCAGTGCCTGTTCGACCAGGGGCGCGGCCTGCTCGCCCAGGTGGCGGCCGAGTGTCTGGTAGGCGTCGAACTGCTGGTGGTCGAACCACTGGTCGCTGGTGCGGTCGTTCGGGAAGGCCCGGTTCGCCATCGCGTAGGCGTGCAGCTCGTACGGCATGTCGGGGGTCAGCACCGCCTGGAGGAGGACCAGCCGGCCGTGCCGGACTGCCCCGGGCCCCTCGTCCAGGTCCGGGTAGTGGATGTCCCCGGTGATCACCGCCCGGGCCGAGAGCCGGGCGGACAGCTGTGCCGCGAGCCCGCGCAAGGGAGGCCGGCGGCCCGCGCGGCCGTTCGTGCGGTCCTTCGCGCCGTCGTCCGCGCGATGGTCCGCGCCGTCGTCCGCACCGCCGCCCCCGGCGGGTCGGTCGGTGGGCCGGTCGGCGGCGCTGCCGGGGATCAGCAGTTCGGGCTCGTGCAGGGTGATGACGACGCCCAGCTCCTCGCGGGCCAGGGTGATCGCGGCGGCCAGCTTGACGGCGTAGCCCGCGTCCCCGCTGGCGTCGATGCAGACCGCCGTGCCCACCCGGTGCCGCAGCAGCTCGACCAGCCCGAGGTTCTCGTAGTGGCCGCCGTCGGTGGTGAGCAGGAAGCGGTCGTCGGCCGGGAACCGCCCGATCAGCTCCCGCAGTTGGTACGGGAGGCGGCGGACGGCCGGCTGCGCGGGGCGGCGCCAGTCCGGTGGGCCGGACCAGTCCGGGCCGAGCACCGCCGGGTTGGGCAGCCATGTGCCGAGGCGGGCGTTGGTCACCGCGAAGAGCCGCTGGTGGACCCGGGATTCCCGTCCCATCGCGGAGGAGAAGGCGGCGCCGGACACGGCCATCGCCGACTGCACGGTGAGGTCCCGGGCGATGTGCGGACGGGTGCGCCGCTCCAGCAGGTCGGTGCGCGCGTACCCGATGTCCGGACCGCCCACGTAGTCGTACGAGAGCGAGAAGGAGACTGCCGGACGACCCGGTGGCGTACGGGAGTTGCCCGACAGGTTGGCCGCCGCCGAGAAGATCACCTGGGGGAAGTCGGGGCGCCGGGCGCCATAGTGGCTCAGCCAGGTCTGCTCCCGGAAGAAGTGGTACGGGCGGGCCACCGACCCGCCGCTCTCGGTGGCGCGCCGGACCGCGAACGCCGAGGCCAGTCGCAACCGGTAGAAAGGGTGCAGGCTCATCCAGGTCTGGTCGAGGTTCAGCCCGACCGCGCCGAGCAGCAGCGGCAGCAGCACCTGGACGGCGGTCGGCCAGGCGTACCCGGTGGCGACCGCCCAGCCGAGGGCCAGCAGCGCACCGGCCGTCAGCGCCAGGAGGGCGGACCACACCACGAGGGTCCGGGGCAGGCCGGCGGCACGACCGTCGCGGGGACGGCCCGCGCCGTGACCGGTGCCGCCGTCCGCCGTGCCCGGTGGGGTGGCACCCCGGCCGGGCGACCGGCGGTCGCGCCAGAGTATGCCGAGCAGCAGCGCCAGGTAGCTGAGCGCCACGGTCAGGCCGAGACCCGCGCCGGTCAGCTGCGGCCCGGCCGCCAGCGCCTGCTGCAGCCGCACCGCGCCCCAGGCCAGCTCCGGCACCGCCAGTACCCCGACGGCCAGCAGGGCGGCCAGCCCGAGGAGGCCGAGGTTGGCCCGGCGCAGGGCGCGCGGCAGCACCGTCTGCCAGCCGAGCGACGGGAAGGCCAGCAGCCAGAGCAGCCAGCACCCGGCGGCCGTGGCCAGCAGCACGCCGAGGGCGGCGAGCGCGGGCACCCGGAACTCCAACGGGCCGGGTACGGCATCGGTGTGGCGCAGCCCGGCGGCCGCCAGCTGGCTCAGGTCGGTGAGCGGCACGGCCCGGTAGCAGCGGCTGAGCCCGAGGCCGAGCGTCAGGACGGCGGCCAGCAGCAGGGTGAGCGCGGACAGGACGCCACGCAGCAGCGTCCCGAGGGCGACCAGCCACTCGCCGGCGCCGTCGGCGACGTACTTGCCGTGCCGGCGGAGGTGGTCCTCCTCGGGGGAGCCGGGTTCCATCACGGTGTCGGCCGTCAGGCCCGAGGCGGCGTGCACGGGACTGCCGGGTGCCGAGTCGCTGAGCGCGAGCTGGAGCGCGCCGACGGTGTAGCCACCGCCCGAGACGGAGACGAGGTAGCGGGCCCGTTTCAGCCAGGGCCGCAGCGACTGGAGCGCGCCGAGGGTGACGCAGGCCGAGCGGATGCCGCCGCCGGAGGCGCAGAAGCCGAGTTCGGCGGGTTCGCGGCCGGGCGGCACCCGGGCGGCGTCGCGCCAGCGGGCGTGCCGGACCGGGGTGTCCCGGGCGCCCGGCGGGCCGTGGGCGTCCGGAGACGCGGCGGCGGCCGGTGGGGCGCCGTGCCGGGTGGCGATCGGCCAGGGCGGGATCAGCGCCGGGCGCTCGGGGGAGTCGGTGCCGTGGGCCTTCGCGCTCGCCCGCGCCGGTCGGAGCCCGCGTACGGCGCGGGTGGCGGTCACCACCAGGAGTCCTGCCGCGACCGCCCCGGCGGGCAGGAGCAGCAGCCATTTGACGGTGGCGAGCGCGGTGGCGGCGGCGAAGGGGGTGTCGGAGGGGGTGCCGGAGCCGCCCGCGCCGGGGCGGAGGCCGTCGAGCCCCGCGCGCAGCAACGCGTCCTCGCCGAGGTCGCAGCAGGCCGCCAGCAGTCCGGCGCCGCCGACCGCGAGCGCCGGCAGCCGTCGGCGTGCCGGTCCGAGCAGGTACCCACCGAGCAGTGCGGTGGCGAGCAGCGTCAGCGCGTAGCCGCCGATCAGCCAGCCGTCGGCGCGCAGTGCGGCCAGGTGGTCCGCGACGCGTCCCCCGACCACCGCCTCGGCGGCCGCACGGGAACCGGCCAGTTGGAGGGCGACGTCCTGTACCTGCGGTGCCAGGTGCCGGAACAGCAGCCCGCCGAGGACGACCGGGACCAGTGCGCCGAGGGCGAGCAGCAGGCCGGCCCAGGCGGGCAGTGCGGGCGACCGAGCCGCGGGGCTTCCGCCCGCCGCCGTACCGGCCGGAACCGTGCCTCCGGCCGCGCCTCCCGCCTCGCCTCCCGCGGTGCCTGCTGCTCCCGCACTTTCCGCCGTTTCCGCCGCGGAATTCCGCACCACCGTCATCGTCACCCCCGCTCGGTCGCCTCGATCCCCCGTGACCGAGCCGTCGAACTCGTATGAAACCAGCGAGGACTGACGGTCCATCGCGATCCACAGCGAAGTTCACGCGGCTCTTACCCGGCCATCGCCATGTGCGCACCCCGGGCGTTCGGTTTCACTCGAACGAGTAAGGAGGCGACTCTCGGGGTAGATCGTCTTTTCATCGCACCCGGGACCACCCGCGTGTCCGCGCAACAAGATCTCCCCAGACGCGTTTCCGTCAACGTATTGTCAGGCCACCGAGGCCGGGCCTACCGTCTACAGATCGCTTTCTACGCACGTAGACCCTGTGGTTCCCCGAGCGGAACCGCGGGTCAGACCCGCCCCGTCAACCCTCAGACCGCGGGCCCGACCGCACGGCCGGACCGCGGAGTTGCGGAGGTACCCATGTCGCAGATCGTCCGTGCCGCGCTCGTCCAGACCCGCTGGACCGGCGACCAGGAGAGCATGATCGCGCTCCACGAGCGGTACGCCCGCGAGGCCGCCGCCCAGGGCGCGAAGATCATCGGCTTCCAGGAGGTCTTCAACTCCCCGTACTTCTGTCAGGTCCAGGAGGCCGAGCACTACCGCTGGGCCGAGGCCGTTCCCGACGGCCCGACCGTGCGCCGGATGCGGGAACTCGCCCGCGAACTCGGGCTGGTGATGGTCGTCCCGGTCTACGAGGAGGAGCAGCCCGGCGTCTACTACAACACCGCCGCCGTCATCGACGCCGACGGCAGTTACCTCGGCAAGTACCGCAAGCACCACATCCCGCAGGTCAAGGGCTTCTGGGAGAAGTACTACTTCAAGCCCGGCAACCTCGGCTGGCCCGTGTTCGACACCGCCGTCGGCAAGGTCGGCGTGTACATCTGCTACGACCGCCACTTCCCCGAGGGCTGGCGCGCCCTGGGCCTGGCCGGCGCGCAGATCGTCTACAACCCCTCGGCCACCAGCCGCGGCCTGTCCGCCTACCTCTGGCAGCTCGAACAACCCGCCGCCGCCGTCGCCAACGAGTACTTCGTCGCCGCGATCAACCGCGTCGGCACCGAGGAGTACGGCGACAACGACTTCTACGGCACCTCCTACTTCGTGGACCCGCGCGGCCAGTTCGTCGGCGACGTCGCCTCCGACAAGGAGGAGGAACTCGTCGTCCGCGACCTCGACCTCGGCCTGATCGAGCAGGTCCGCCAGCAGTGGGCGTTCTACCGCGACCGCAGGCCCGACGCCTACGGACCGCTCGCCGAGGCGTGAGGAGCAGCGCGATGACCACCAACGACGTGCGGGCCGCCCGCGACCCGCACCAGCGCACCGTCGTCCGCGGCGGCCTCGTCATCACCGCGACCGAGGAGGTCCACGCCGACGTCCTGATCGAGGGCGAGCGCATCGCCGCCCTCGCCGCCACCGGCAGCTCCGCCGCCGGGGCCTGGACCGCCGACACCGTCATCGACGCCACCGGCCACTACGTCATCCCGGGCGGCGTCGACGCCCACACCCACATGGAACTGCCGTTCGGCGGCACCGCGGCCTCCGACACCTTCGAGACCGGCACCCGGGCCGCCGCCTGGGGCGGCACCACCACCATCGTGGACTTCGCCGTCCAGCCGGTCGGCGGCTCGCTGCGCGAGGGCCTGGACGCCTGGCACGCCAAGGCCGAGGGCAACTGCGCGATCGACTACGCCTTCCACACCATCGTCTCCGACGTCAACGACGCCGTGCTGAAGGAGATGGACGCCCTCGTGGACTCCGGCGAGTCCACCTCCTTCAAGCTCTTCATGGCCTACCCCGGCGTCTTCTACAGCGACGACGGCCGCATCCTGCGCGCCATGCAGCGCGGCGCCGCCAACGGCGGGCTGATCATGATGCACGCGGAGAACGGCATCGCCATCGACGTCCTGGTCGAGCAGGCGCTCGCCGCCGGGAGGACCGCCCCCCGCTACCACGGCGAGGTCCGCCGCGAACTGCTGGAGGCGGAGGCCACCCACCGGGCGATCAAGCTCGCCCAGGTGGCCGGCAGCCCGCTCTACGTGGTGCACGTCTCCGCCGCCGCCGCGCTCGCCGAAATCGCCCAGGCCAGGGACACCGGCCTCAACGTCTTCGGCGAGACCTGCCCGCAGTACCTCTTCCTCTCCACCGACAACCTCGCCGAGGAGGGCGCCGACGGCTTCGAGGGCGCCAAGTACGTGTGCAGCACGCCGCTCAGGCCGCGCGAACACCAGGAGGCGCTCTGGCGCGGGCTGCGCACCAACGACCTCCAGGTGGTCTCCACCGACCACTGCCCGTTCTGCTTCGTCGGCCAGAAGGAGCTGGGCCGGGGCGACTTCTCGAAGATCCCCAACGGCCTGCCCGGCGTCGAGAACCGGATGGACCTGCTCCACCAGGCCGTGGTGGACGGGCACATCAGCCGGCGCCGCTGGGTCGAGATCGCCTGCACCACCCCGGCCCGGATGTTCGGCCTGCACCCGCGCAAGGGCACGATCGCCCCGGGCGCCGACGCCGACCTGGTGGTCTACGACCCCACCGCGGTGCAGACCGTCTCCGCCGCGACCCACCACATGAACGTGGACTACTCGGCCTACGAGGGCCGCCGACTCACCGGCCGGGCAAGGACGGTGATGTCGCGCGGCACCGTCGTGCTGGACGACGGCGCCTGGCTCGGCCGGGCCGGCCACGGCGCCTTCCTGCGCCGGGACACCTGCCAGTACCTGGTCTGAGCCCTCTCCCGCTTCCCGCCCCTCCCGCCGTGCGGCGTCACCTGGCGCCGCCTGCTCGCCGTTCCACCGCTCGCCGTCCGACCGCTGTCCGCCCGCCGCTCCGATCCGGTCGGTGGCCGGTCGGCGGCGGGCAGAACCCTTACCTGGAGCCCTCCATGGACATCGGCCTCGTCCTTCAGACCGACCCGCCCGCCCGGCTGCTCATCGACCGGATGATCCGCGCCGAGCAGGCCGGTTTCAGCCACGGCTGGACCTTCGACTCCTGCGTGCTGTGGCAGGAGCCCTTCGTCATCTACAGCCGGATCCTCGCCGAGACCGAGCGGATGACCGTCGGCCCGATGGTCACCAACCCCGGAACCCGCACCTGGGAGGTGACCGCCTCCACCTTCGCCACGCTCAACGACATGTACGGCAACCGGACCGTCTGCGGCATCGGCCGCGGCGACTCCGCCATGCGGGTCGCCGGACGACGCCCCGCCACCCTCGCCCGGCTCTCCGAAGCCATGCACGCCATCAAGGAGTTGGCCGAGGGGCGCACCGCCGAGGTGGACGGAACCGAGATGCACCTGCCGTGGGTTCGCTCCGGCGCGTCGCTGCCGATCTGGATGGGGGCTTACGGCCCGAAGGCACTGAACCTGACGGGCCGTCAGGCCGACGGTTTCATCCTGCAGCTGGCCGATCCGTACCTCACCGAGTTCATGATCAAGGCGGTACGGGCCGCCGCCGTCGAGGCCGGCCGGGATCCGGGCTCGGTCACCGTCTGCGTCGCCGCCCCGGCCTACGTCACCGCCGACGACTCGCCCGAGGCGCTCGCCCACGCCCGGGAGCAGTGCCGCTGGTTCGGCGGGATGGTGGGCAACCACGTGGCCGACCTGGTCAGCCACTACGGCGAGCACTCCGACCTGGTGCCGGAGGCGCTCACCGAGTACATCAAGGGCCGGCAGGGCTACGACTACAGCCACCACGGGCGGGCCGGGAACCCGGACACGGCCTTCGTCCCGGACGAGATCGTCGACCGCTTCTGCCTGATCGGCCCGCCGGAGGCACACCGGGCCCGGCTGGCGGAGCTCCGCTCGCTCGGCGTCGACCAGTTCGCCGTCTACGCCATGCACGACGCCATCGAGGCCACCATCGACGCGTACGGGACGGACGTCATCCCGCACCTGTGACGCCGGCCCGCGCAGTTCCGTGTGAAGTCCTGCCCGTGCCGTCGATCGTGACCATCCTGTGCGCCTGTCTGTGAACCCGGCCGTGAAGCCGACCGTGTACCTGCCTGTGAACCCGGCCGTGTACCTGCCCGTGAAGCTGCCTGTGAACCCGCCCCTGACCCCAACCTGAGCCCGGCCGCTGATTCGGCCGCGGCGGACGGGAGTTGTCCGTGTCCGGAACCGAAACCAGTGGCAGCAGACAGCTGCACCACTCCGACGGCCGGGTCGAACTCGGCCCGGCCGACGGACAGTTGCCCCCCAACGGATTCACCAGCGACGACCTGCGGCCGGTCCCGGTGGCGCGGCGCACCTGGACCACGTACAACTTCCTCGCGCTCTGGGTCGGCATGGCCCACAACATCCCGTCCTGGACCCTGGCTTCGGGCCTGGTCGCGCTCGGCATGGACTGGAAGCAGGCGGTGCTGACCATCGCACTCGCCAACCTCGTCGTGCTGGTCCCGATGCTGCTCACCGGGCACGCCGGCACCAAGTACGGCATCCCGTTCCCGGTCTTCGCCCGCGCCTCGTTCGGGCTGCGCGGCGCCAACCTGCCGGCCCTGCTGCGGGCGGCGGTGGCCTGCGCCTGGTTCGGCATCCAGACCTGGATCGGCGGCGAGGGCATCTTCCTGCTGGCCGGCAAACTGCTCGGTGAATCCTGGCGCACCGCCGGTGAGTTCGGCGGACACCCGTGGACCCAGTGGCTCTCGTTCCTGCTGTTCTGGCTGATCGAGATGGCCATCATCGCGCGGGGGATGGAGGCCCTGCGGCGGTTCGAGAACTGGGCGGCGCCGTTCGTCATCGTCGGCGCGCTCGCGCTGCTGGTGTGGATCACCGTCAAGGCGGGCGGGCTCGGACCGCTGCTCGACCAGCCGTCCAGGCTGGGGTGGGGCGGCGGCTTCTGGAAGGTCTTCTTCCCGGCGCTGATGGGCATGATCGGGTTCTGGTCCACGCTCGCGCTGAACATCCCCGACTTCACCCGCTTCGGCGGCAGCCAGCGCGCCCAGATACGCGGGCAGGCGCTCGGCCTGCCGACCACGATGACGCTCTTCGCGTTCCTGTCCGTGCTGGTCACCTCTGGCTCCGAGGCGGTCTACGGGGTGCCGGTGTGGGATCCGATCCAGCTGGCCGCCAAGATGGAGAACCCGGTCGGCATCCTGTTCGCGCTGCTGACAGTGCTGGTCGCGACGCTGTCGGTGAACATCGCCGCCAACGTCGTGTCGCCCGCCTACGACCTCGCCAACCTGCTGCCCCGCCTCGTCGGCTTCCGGACCGGGGCGCTGATCACGGGGGTGGTCGGGATCGCGATCCTCCCGTGGCGGCTGATCTCCGACCCGCACGTGTACATCTTCACCTGGCTGGGCGTGGTCGGCGGCCTGCTCGGCACCGTCGGCGGAGTGCTGATCGCCGATTACTGGGTGCTGCGTCGCACCCGCCTCCGGCTCGCCGAGCTGTACCGGCCGGGCGGGGCGTACTGGTACGCGGCCGGTTGGAACTGGAGGGCCGTCACGGCGCTCCTGGTGGGCGGCGTGCTGGCGGTCGGTGGCTCGTACTCCACCCTTGACGCCGATGGGGCGAAGCAGGGTCCGTTCCCGGCGGACGGCCTGATCCCCGTCCTCAAGCCGCTCGCCGATTACGGCTGGGCCGTTGGGCTCGCGGCGGCGGCCGTGGTGTACCTGGGGCTGAGCGGGCTGTTCGGGAGGGGAGTTGCGCGGGCGGGGGAGGGCTGACGGATGACGGCGAACAGCTGACAGATTTTGAAATCTGTCAGCTGTTGGTTGTCGGCTGTTCGTCGTTCGCCGTCGTTCGCCTGTCGCCTGTCGCCTGTCGCCTGTCGCCTGCCGCCCGTCGCCCGCTGCCGCCGGTCGCTCCTCACCCGGCCGCTGCCGCCGCCCGGTCGACGGCGGCGAGGACTTTCGCGGTGCCGTCCTCGACGGCCAGGGCCGTCGCGACGGCCCTGGCGCGGGTGCGGTAGCGGGGGTCGTCGAGGGTCAGGCGGAGGGCGGTGGCGAGGCGGGCGGGGGTCAGGGTGCGCAGCGGGACGGGACCGGGGGAGACGCCGAGCAGGGCCAGCCGGGCGGACCAGAACGGTGCGTCGAGCTGGGCGGGTACGGGGACGGTGGGAGTCCCGGAGCGCAGGGCGGCTGCCGTTGTTCCGGCGCCCGCGTGGTGGACCACGACGGCGGTGCGGGGGAAGAGCCAGTCGTGCGGGGTGTCGCCGATGGTCAGGACGGAGTCCGAGTCCTCGGCGGCCAGTTCGCTCCAGCCGGACTGGAGGAGGAGGCGCACCCGGGCGGCGCGGGCGGCGGCGAGGACGGTGGCGGTGAGCCGCTCGGGGTCGGGGACGACCAGGCTGCCGAAGCCGACGAAGACCGGCGGCGGTCCGGCGGCGAGGAAGTCGAGCAGCCGGTCCGGGGGTGTCCAGTCCGGCCGCTCGGGCGGCCACCAGTAGCCCGCCACGTCCAGCCGGGGGTGCCAGTCGGCGGGCCGGGGCACCACCAGCGGCGAGAAGCCGTGCAGGACGGGGTGGTTGCGACGGGCCCGGGCGACGCCGAGCGGCGGCAGGCCGAGTCGCTGCCGCAGCCCGCGGACGGCCGGCCCGAAGAGCTGGTCCGTCGCGGCCTGGACGGCGTGCCCCGCCAGCAGGTTGCCGGACCGGCCGAGCGACCGGGTGCCGGTGACGGCGGGCGCGAACTCCCGGGTGGGGGAGAGGGGCTGGAGGTACAGCCCGATGCTGGGGATGCCGGCCGCCTCGGCGGCGACCTGGCCGAGCGCGCTGGTGGTGCTGGTGGTCAGCAGCAGATCGGTGCCGAGCGCCGTGGCATCGGCGATGCCCTCGCCGAGTGCGGGCATGAACCTCCTGGCGAGCCGCAGGAGTTGCAGGATTCCACTCGGTCCGCTGCCGGCCCGCAGCAGGCGCCGGCCCTCGGCGGAGGCGAGTTCGGCGCGCGGGTCGACCGGTAGCGGGCGGAACTCCAGCCCGGCGGCCCGTACGGGCCCGGCGAAGGTGTCGTGGGTCGCGACGGCCACCTGATGTCCGGCCGCCCGCAGGCGGACGCCGAGCCCGGTGAAGGGGGCCACGTCGCCCCGGGAGCCGGCGGTGGCGATCAGGATGCGCATGGTCGCAGTATTTCGGCGTCGGCGGCGGGCAGGAAGGGCGCCACGCGCGGGGGTGGCCCGGCCCCACCGACCGGTATCGAACGCCGGCCTGCAGGTGGCGGGCGCCGTGGCTGACCACGTGGCGGACCCCGTCCGATCCCTGCGGTGGGCCGGGCGGCCGAACCGGGCGGCGGAACCGGGTGGCGGGCGGAGGCGTCCTTCCGGGCAGAGCGCACGGGACGGGGCCCGGGGCGCCGCGGACGGGAGGGGATGTCGGAATGAGCATCGTCGCGTGGATCGTGCTGGGCCTGCTGGCGGGTGCGCTGGCCAAGCTGCTGCTGCCGGGGAAGGACCCGGGCGGCCTGATCGTGACCACCCTGATCGGCATCGCCGGATCGTTCGTCGGCGGCTGGATCGCGTCGCACTTCCTGCACCGCTCGGTCACCGCGCACTTCTTCGACGCCGCGACCTGGGTGTCGGCGATCGGCGGCGCCCTGGTGCTGCTGATCGTCTACCGGCTGCTGTTCGGCAACTCGCGCCGCTGACGGCCGGGTTCGTTCCGTCACCGGTACCCGGGAGGCCATGGGGCGGCCTGCCGTGAGGGGGTTCGCCGCCCGGAGCGGCCGCGCCCGGATGGCCGGTTCGCACCGGTCCTTCCGGGCGCTGGAACGGTGCGGGGCTCTCGTACGTCCTTCCGGTCGGACCCGGGGGCTCGACGGGGTCGTCACACCGATGACGCAAGGGGCGGCGGATGAGCTGGATGGCGTGGATCGTGCTGGGCCTGGTGTCGGGGACGCTGGCCAGGATGGCGATGTCGAGGGGTGAGCGCGGCCTGATCGGCAGCACCCTGATCGGGATCACCGGCTCCTACATCGGCACCTGGATCGTCTCGAACTGGATGCACGGGGCGGTGAAGGTGAGCTTCCTCGACATCACGACCTGGGTGTCGGCGATCGGCGGCGCGATGGTCCTGCTCCTCGCCTACAAGGTGTTCCGCTTCATCACCCGCCGCTGACCACCGGACCGCGGCCGGCGGCCCCGGCGGCCCCGGACGCCTCGGTGACCCAGTCCGGGAGCGGCTCGCGGGCGGTGAGCCAGCCGGGCGGTACGTCCGCGAGTCCGGTCCGGGCGGCGACCACGCCGGCGGCGATGGCGCAGGTGGTGTCCTTGTCGCCCCAGCCCTCCAGGGTGTGCCAGACGGCCTCGGACAGCGAGTCCAGGTGCCCGGCCGCGGACCAGAGGGCGAACGGCACGGTGTCCGGGGCGGAGATCAGCGTCCCCGAGCCGAGCACGCCGGCGGCGTGCCGGACGCTGGTGTGCCCGGGCAACCGGGCGGCGATCCGCAGCCCGGAGCGGACCTCGCAGTCCGGCAGCCGTCCGGCGACCTCGGTCAGCAACTCGGCCCGGCCGGGCGGGCTTCCGCCCCGGCTCCGGACCGCCAGCGCCGCCGCGAGGGCGACCGCCACCGCGCCGGCGACCGCCTCCGGGTGGAAGTGGGTGGTGAGCGCCTGCAGTTCGGCCTGCCGGACCACCGTGTCGAGGTCGTCGGCGAACCAGGCCCCCAGTGGGGCGACCCGCATCGCGGCGCCGTTCCCGTGCGAGCCCTGACCCTCGAACTGGCCCGCGGTGATGGCGCGCCAGTCCCCGCCGGCGCCGATCCCGCGCAGGACCCGGTGCATCGACGGGCCGTACTTGCGGCCGTACTCACGGGCGTACTCGGCGGCGAACTCCCGGGCGAGCGCGTCCGGCCGGACCTCTCCCGCAGCGAGCAGGTGGCGGACCAGCACGAGTGCCATGGCGGTGTCGTCGGTCCAGTGCCAGGGCGCGCGCCGGACCAGGCGGGCGGCCAGCGCGGCGGGTGCCTCGTCCGGCGGGACCGAGAACCAGCGGTCGCCGAAGGCATCGCCGAGGGCGAGTCCCTCCAGGCTGTCCAGGACCGGGCGGGCCGCACGCATGTCATCCTCCGAGTGAGATCAACTGTGCGCGGCAGTCTGCCGGACGGGCGGGGCGCCGGCGAACGGATTTCCCGCCGGTCGCCGGCGCCCCGGGTGCTGACGTGCCGTCACTTCGCCTTCAGGCCGCCGAGGACGAGCTTCCAGACGGCCTCGAACCGGTCGTCGACCCCGGGCGTGGACCAGGTGGACGCGTAGGCCGGGTCGTGGAAGGGGCCGGTGGCGTCGAAGACGGCGCGGGCGGTGTTGCGGATGTGGGCGAGCTTGAACTCCTTGCGCTCCGTGCCGTCCGTGACGATCTGCGCGATCTGGTCGACCAGGGTGTCGACATGGGCGTTCACCAGGCCGCTGTTCTCCTCGACCAGCACCATGTAGGTGGCGAACAGCTCCGGGTCGTCCAGCGCCTTCTTCCGCTTGGCCGTGAACAGCGTCCTCAGCCAGCGGTGCAGTCGCTCGGAGGCGGGGCCGCCCTCGTTGGAGACGGTCGCCAGCTCGTGGTGCGCCTGGTCCAGCCAGCGCTGGGTGACCGCCTCGCGCAGCGCGGCCTTGCTGGGGAAGTGGCGGTAGACGCTGCTGTGGCTGACGCCGAGGATGCGGGCGACGTCCACGACGGTGGCCTTGGCCGGGCCGAACCGCCGGAGGACGTCCTCCGCCGCGATCAGGATCTGCTCGGCGGTGAGTGTGGTGTCCGTGGTCACGGGGAGGTCCGTCCTTTGGATCGTGCGGTCGGGTCGTGCGGTCGGGTCGTGCGGTTGGGTCGTGCGGCGGCGCCGGTGGTGCGGTCAGTGCTCGCTGTCCAGGTGGGCCATCTGTGCGGCAGCGTACCGGTCACCTGCGGCGGCGCCGGCGGGTACGGCGGCCTCGACGGCGGCGAGATCGGGCCCGGTCAGCGTGACGTCGAGCGCGCCGAGGGCCTCGGTCAGACGGTCCCGGCGGCGGGCGCCGACCAGCGGGACGACGTCCTGCCCGCGCGAGGCCACCCAGGCGATGGCGACCTGGGCGACGGTCGCGCCCCGCGCGGCGGCGATCTCGCGCAGGGCCTCGACCAACGCCAGGTTGTGGGCCAGGTTCTCGCCCTGGAAGCGCGGACTGTGGCTGCGGAAGTCGGTGCCGGCGAGGGCGCGTTCCCGGTCCCAGTGGCCGCTGAGCAGGCCGCGGGAGAGCACGCCGTAGGCGGTGATGCCGATGCCGAGCTCGCGGGCGGCGGGCAGGACGGCGGCCTCGATCGAGCGGGAGAGCAGCGAGTACTCGATCTGGAGGTCGCTGATCGGGTGGACGGCGGCGGCCCGGCGCAGGGTGTCGGCGCCGACCTCGGAGAGCCCGATGTGGCGGACGTAGCCGGCCTTCACCAGGTCGGCGATGGCGCCGACGGTCTCCTCGATCGGGACGTCCGGGTCCAGACGGGCCGGGCGGTAGACGTCGATGTGGTCGGTGCGCAGGCGGCGCAGGGTGTAGGAGAGCGCGGTCTTGGTGGCGGCGGGGCTCGTGCTGTAGCCGAGCCACTGGCCGTCGGGGCCGCGCTGGGCGCCGAACTTCACGCTGATCTGCACGCTCTCGCGGTCGCGGCCGCGCAGCGCTTCGTGGATCAGCAGCTCGTTGTGGCCCATGCCGTAGAAGTCGCCGGTGTCGAGGAGGGTGATTCCGGCGTCGAGGGCCGCGTGGATGGTGGCGATGCTCTCGGCCTCGTCGGCCGGGCCGTACAGGTCGGACATGCCCATGCAGCCGAGGCCGAGGGCCGAGGTGACCGGCCCGGTGGTGCCGAGGGTGCGCTGGGCGGGGCGGGTGTGCGGGGACACGGGGACTCCAAGGGGCGGGTGCGGCGCCGGGAGGCGGGGGCAGGGTGGCCCGGATCCCACTGTGGCACGACAGCGAACAGATTTCAAAATCTGTTCGCTGTCGTCTGTTATCTGAAAGTTGAACTCTGTCTGTTGTCATTTGTTCGGACGAACGCCCCTGGATCAGCCACCCCCGCCGCAGCTGCC
Source organism: Kitasatospora sp. NPDC057738 (assembly GCF_042798815.1). Taxonomy (NCBI): domain Bacteria; kingdom Bacillati; phylum Actinomycetota; class Actinomycetes; order Kitasatosporales; family Streptomycetaceae; genus Kitasatospora; species Kitasatospora sp. NPDC057738. The sequence goes on from NZ_JBHVJT010000020.1 coordinate 22,481, forward strand.
CGGACGGTCGCGGCACGGCTGCCCGCGGGCCGTCAGCGGGCGACCCGGCTGCGGTTCTCGTACGCGAAATCGGTGAACTCGGGGTGGCGGAGCATCCAGCCCTTGATGAAGGGGCAGGTCGCCAGCACGGCCAGGCCGCGGGCGCGGGCGTCGTCCAGGGCTGCGCGGGCCAGCGCACTGCCGATGCCCCGGCCCTCGAAGGCGGGCTCGACCACGGTGTGCGGATAGACCACCAGCTGGTCGCCGCGCAGGTACTCGGCGAAGCCCGTCGGCCGGTCGTCCTCCCAGGCCTCGAAGCGGTTGCGGGCTTCCACGTCACGTACCGAGAGGGCCATCGAGCCTCCTCACCGCCGGAGAGTCGCGGCCGGGCCCGGCCCCGGTCCGTCATCGGGCGACCGGGGCCGCCCCGCCCGTCGATCGCCGGTCGTCCCCGTGCCCGTCCCCGTCCCCTCCGTCTCCGCCCGCTCCGTCCACGTCTTCTTGGCGGCGGCCGTCGGCTCACCGGCCGCGCCCCCGACCGGCGCCCAGGCCTCGCGTCCGCCCGGCGCCCGCAGCAGGTAGGCGCGGGCGGGCGGCACGTTGCGCCACACCGTGCGCTCGCCCAGGCCGTACGCCGCCTCGAACCCCCGCAGCAGCCGCACCACCGCCCGGTGGCGGGCGCCCCGGCGGGGGCCCGAGGTGAGGATGCGCGCCGTCGTCGTGCCGAGGTACCCGAAGTACGTCAGCTCGCCGCCGGGCGCCAGCAGCCGCAGGTAGAGGTCGAGGATGTCGCGCACCCGCGCGGGCTCGAAGTTGGTGAACGGCAGCCCGGACACGATCGCGTCGTACCGCTGCGCGCAGTCCTCCGGCCGGGACCCCTCCGGTTCCGCCGCACGGGACTCCGGAAGCTCCTCGACCCGGCAGGCCGACAGCCGCAGCCCGATGCCGGGGTGGCGCGCGGCCAGGACGGGGTCCTCCCGGAGCCGCTCGGCGAACCGCGGGTTGGCCTCGACGACGTGCAGCCGGTCGCCCGGGCGCAGCACTCGGGCGAGCCGGCGGGTCACCACGCCCGTTCCGGCGCCGACCTCCAGCACCGAGATCGGACGGTTCGGGCGGCTGGTGACCGGTACCACCAGCGCGTTCACCAGCTCAGGGCCGCTCGGGGCCAGCGCGCCGGTGTCGTGGAAGGTGCGCAGGGCCTCGGCGAGGAACAGCAGGCGGTCCCCGCCGACGGACGAACCGTACCGGGGGGAAAGGGACTTGGGGCCGTGGTGGAGCCGTTCACTGGTCATGCCGTCGACGCTAGGCAGCACGGGGCCGCCGCGAATCGGCCGGTCAGTGGCGCCGACCCCCGACGAAAGTCGAGGGTGCGGTTACCCGGAAGACAGAGGTGTTCCACGGTCGAGCGCCCCTAGCATCGAGCCCGAGGTACCGAACACCGAACGTGCGGAAGGCTTTCGGGGCGGGGGGAGAGGAAAGGAGGAGCGTCATGCGCAGGAGTGTGCTCGGCTGGTACGGGCCGGACCACCGGGCCGGGACCGATACCTTGTTGCTGCTCGGAGTGCTCGGCCTGGGCATCGAGGAGGCGTTGGTCCAGTGGACGCACTCCGACGGTCCACTGCGCCTGCCGCGTACGGTCGTTGCCGCACTCGCCGCGCTCTCGCTCGTCTTCGCCCGCCGCTACCCGGTGGCCTCGGCCGTACTGCCGGTGCTCACCGGCGGGTCGTTCAACCGGGCCTTCCCCGGCCTGTTCAGCGTCTTCCACCTCGCCTACCTGGGCCGGACCGGCCCGGCGGTGGCGGGCGGCGCGGCCATCGTGGTGGGCAGTGCGGCGGGTGCGGATTCGCTGATCGGCTGGGCCGGCACCGCCGGGTCCCAACTCCTCGTCCAGGCCGCCGTCCTGGCGGTCGCCCTGTGGCTGCACGGCAGACGGGTGCTGATCCGCACCCTGCACGAGCAGGTCGACGCGCTGCGCCGCGAGCGCGAGCTGCGTGCCGACCAGGCCCGAGCCGCCGAACGCGCCCGGATCGCCCGGGAGATGCACGACGTGCTGGCCCACCGGCTCAGCCTCCTGGTGCTGCACGCCGGGGTGCTGCGCGACCAGGCCAGGGCCGGCACCGTCGCCGCGGACACCGACCGCCTCACCCACCGACTCGAACTGCTGCGCACCACCGCCGCCCGATCGCTCGACGATCTGCGCGACGTCCTGGGCGCGCTGCGGGCCGACCCTCCGGCCCCGCACGCCGCGGGAGGCGATCCGCCCGTGCCGGCCGAGGCCGGTAGCGTCCCGGCGCCCGCCCTGCGCGACCTCACCGAACTCGTCGGCGAGGCGAACCTGGCCGGCCAACGGGTCGAACTCGCCCTCTCGGGAGACCCGGAGACCATCCCGACCACCCACCGGCTGGCCGTGCACCGACTGGTCCAGGAGGCGCTGACCAACGCCCGCAAGTACGCGCACGCCGCGCCCGTCACCGTCCGGGTCGGCTACGGGGCGCCGGCGACGACGGTCGAGGTCCGCAACGGCCCGGGCGAGGCGATGCCGGACGGGCCGGGTGCCGGCGGCGGGTACGGGCTGGTCGGGCTGGCCGAACGGGTCGAGGCCCTCGGCGGCCACCTCGACGCCGGTCCGGAGGGTGGCGGCGGCTTCCGGCTCTCCGCCCGGTTGCCCGCGCCGGACCGCCCGCCGCAGCTGGTGCCCGACCCGGCTCCCGCCCCGGGCGAGGGTTCGCCACCACCGCCGGGGCGCGCGTCGTCGGACCCGGCGCGGGCGTCTCCGGGACCGGAGCGTTCGATGGAACCGGAGCAGGAACCGAAGCAGCAGCCGAAGGGTGCCGCATGATCCGAACAATGGTGGTCGACGACGACGCGCTGGTTCGCCTCGGCCTGGTCGACCTCCTGGCCCAGGACCCGGCACTCACCGTGGTCGCCGAGGCCGCCGACGGGTTGCAAGCCGTCGAAATCGCCGGCAGCCGGCGGATCGACGTCGCGCTGATGGACATCCGGATGCCCCGGCTCGACGGGATCGCCGCCACTCGGCGGCTGCGCGAACTCCCGGACGGCCCAAGGGTCATCGCCCTCACCACCTTCGATCTGGACGAGTACGTGTACCAGGCGCTCGCGGCCGGGGCGGACGGTTTCCTGCTCAAGGACACCCCGCCCGCGGAGATCGCCCGGGCCGTCCACGTCGTCGCGGGCGGTCAGGGGATGCTGCACCCGGCGGCCGCGCGGCGGCTGATCGACCGCTACCACCGGGTCGGGGCACCCCGGTCGGTGGCCGCCCGTCACCGGGTCGCCGGGCTCACCCCGCGGGAGACCGACGTGCTGCGCGAACTCGCCGACGGCCTCTCCAATGCCGAGATCGCGGGCGTGCTCGGAATGCGCGAGAGCACCGTCAAGGCGCATGTCAGCCGGATCCTGACCGGGCTCGGTGTCGGCAACCGGGTCCAGGCGGCGCTGCTCGCACGCGACGCCGGGCTGGTGGGCGACGGTGGCTGAGGACGAACGGCGGAGAGCGACTGCGGCCGGGACCGCGCACCGGGGTTCCGGTCGTTCGCGCACGCTCGCACACATTCGTGCACGTCCGTACCGGGCCTGCTCCCGCCGTGCAGGGGTGCCGCCCTGTCGTGTCCGGGAGGGCAACCGAGGCACGTCGAGGCTCGGAGGGGCACACCGGGGCACGGCACCGGCCGGTGTTCACGCGGGTGTTCCCCGGACGTTCCCCCGGAGTCGGGGTGGGCGGGGCAGCGGGCTTCCCTGAGCCGCCGCGTGCTCCCGGTTCGTATCGCATGCTGAGCCGCTGTCACCCATCCGGCGTGGAATTGCCGTGCCTTGGCCGTTTGCGCTGCCGAACTCGGGCGGCGGGTCCATGGTGGAGATGGGCGCGATCCGGCGACCGCGTCCGCGCGCCGATCCAGGCCCGCGCGCCGAGCGCCCGCGCCGATCGTGGACGGGCGGCCTCCGAAGCGGGGCCCGGTACCGGCACGCTGGGAGCAGGGCCACCTCGCAGGAAACCGAACGGTTCTTCTAGGCTCACATCTCGGCTTCCCTGCGGCGGTCCGGCCATTGCGCCCGCTGCCAGGAGGCCACCGTCCACGGGGGCTCCGGGCGGACCGGGGCCCCCGGATCGAGCGAGGAGGACGCACATGCCAAGCACGCCGCCCAGCCGTTCCACCATACTTGGGCCAGACGGGCCGATCCGGTGGGCCGCCCATCACACCGGTCGACCGGTGCGGTCCGGCCGGGCCTGGTACCCGGGTGGGAGCGGTCGGCCGGTACGGCCGCTGTATACCGGCGGTGGTCGCGGAGGCGAGCGTTGAGTCCCCAGATCGTCGGGGCGCCCGCCGTGCCGGGCGCCGCCGTGGAACCCGACCCGACGCCGGTCACCGTCCCGGCCGCCACCGACGGCGAGGCCCTCGCCGCGACCACCGCGACCACCACCACTGCCGCCACCACCGTCGGCGCCACCGGCACCGCCACCGCTGCGGGCGCCACCACCGGCACCGCAACTGCCGCTGCGGCTCAGGCCACTGCGGTTCCGGCCGCCTCGGCCCAGGCCGCCGCGGTAGCGACCGGTGCGGCGAAGACCGCCGTGACCACGGCAGCCGTCGCCAAGACCGCGGCAACCAGGACCGCAGCGGCCAAGACCACGGCAGCCAAGACCGCGGTGGCCAAGTCCGCCCTCACGAAGTCGTCCCTCGCCAAGGCGGTCGTCGCGAAGAACGCGGTGGCGACGACCGCGGTGCCGAGGAACACGGCCGGAAAGCCCACGGCGGGCCCGGCCGCCACCGCCACCCCCGGGGCCTCCACCGTCATCACGGCGCTTCCCGGTGTGCCGCAGGCGCTCAGCGCCCGGGCCCGTACCCTCGCCGGAGCAGTCCGGCGGCGCTGTGCCGATCTGGCGCGGATCGAGTCCCCCAGCGGGGACGCGCCCAGACTCGACGCCCTCGCCGAGGAGTTGGCGGCCGGCTTCCGTGCCACCGGTGCCACCGCCCGGCGTGAGCCCGGACCGGCCGGGGACCACCTCGTGCTGGAGTGGGAGGGCCGGGACGAGTCCCTGCCGCACCTGCTGATCGTCGGGCACCACGACACCGTCTGGCCGGTCGGCACCCTCGCGGACTGGCCGGTGACCGAGCAGGACGGTCGGCTCACCGGCCCCGGCGTGGTCGACATGAAGGGTGGACTCGCCGTCCTGGAGAGCGCGTTGTCGCTGCTCGCGGACCTGGGCGAGCGCCCGCACCGGACCGTCCGCCTGGTCGTGGTCTCCGACGAGGAGGTGGGCAGCCCGGACGGGCGGCGCCTGGTCGAGCGCCAGTTGCGCGGCGCCGCGGCGGTCCTGGGGCTCGAACCACCGCACCCCGACGGTCGGTTGAAGACCGCGCGGCGCGGCAGCACCCGGGTGCGGCTCACCGTGACCGGCCGCGAGGCGCATGCGGGCAACGACGCCCACGACGGGGTGTCCGCGGTCGACGAGCTGGTGGACCAGCTCGTGGTGGTGCGGGACCTCGCCGGCCAGCCCGGCACCGAACTGAACGCCGGTCGGATCAGTGGTGGTTCGCGTGCCAACGTGGTCGCCGGCCGGGCCGAGGCCGAGCTGGGGCTGCGCTTCGCCACTGTCGAGGCGCAGCGCCGCACGCTCGACGACCTCGCCCGGCTCGCCCCGTTGCGTCCGGGTGCCCGGGTTCGTACGGAGGTGCTGTCCAGTCGTCCGGCCTGGCCCGAGCGGACCGGCAACCCGCTGCTGCGGCACGTGCGTTCGCTCGCCGCGGTGCTCGGTCAGCAGCTGGACGGCGGTCCGGCGGGCGGGGCGGGGGACACCAACCTGCCGGGCTCGCGCGGGCTTCCGACCCTGGACGGCTTCGGGGCGGTCGGTGCCGGGGCCCATGCCCGGCACGAATACATCCGGCTCGACCAGATCGCCCCCCGGATCGCGCTGCTGGCGGCGCTGCTCGCCGTTCCGCTGCCGCGACTGCGTGACCGCGCGGAGGGGTGAGGCGTTGCGGTGAGCCGCTGACGGTCGGCAGCTGACAGCTGACAGCTAACAGCCGGAAGCAGACAGCGGACGGCCGACAGGCGCCGGCGAACAGATGACAGCCGACAGATAACAGCTGACAGATTCTGAAATCTGTCAGCTGTTATCTGTTTCGCACCTTGCCATCCCTCCGCCCCGCTGCGCAGAATGGTACCGACCGAACGGTCAGTCGGTTGGTTGATCGGGCACTCCGGCAGCCGACCGGGCAGGACGGGCAGGACACGAGAGGGGACTGTGGTGACAGCAGAGGTGGCCGAGGCGGTCCCCGCGCAGACGCCGGAGGACCGGTTCGAGGCGGTCGTCGCCGCCGAGCAGCGGATCGAGCCCAGGGACTGGATGCCTGACGCCTACCGGGCCACCCTGATCCGCCAGATCGCCCAGCACGCACACTCCGAGATCATCGGCATGCAGCCCGAGGGCAACTGGCTGACCCGGGCGCCGTCCCTGCGCCGCAAGGCCATCCTGCTCGCCAAGGCCCAGGACGAGGCCGGTCACGGCCTCTACCTCTACGCCGCCGCCGAGACCCTCGGCGTCGACCGCGCCGAGCTCACCGAGAAGCTGATCTCCGGCCGCCAGAAGTACTCCTCGATCTTCAACTACCCGACCCTCACCTTCGCCGACGTCGGGGTGATCGGCTGGCTGGTGGACGGCGCCGCGATCTGCAACCAGGTCCCGCTCTGCCGGTGCAGCTACGGCCCGTACGCCCGTGCGATGGTGCGGATCTGCAAGGAGGAGTCCTTCCACCAGCGCCAGGGCTACGAGCTCCTGATGACGCTGATGCGCGGCACCGAGGCCCAGCGCCGGATGGTCCAGGACGCGGTGGACCGCTGGTGGTGGCCGTCGCTGATGATGTTCGGCCCCTCGGACTCCGACTCGCCGAACAGCGCCCGCTCGATGGCCTGGCGGATCAAGCGGCACAGCAACGACGAGCTGCGCCGGCGGTTCGTCGACATGACCGTCCCGCAGGCCGAGCACCTGGGGGTCACGCTCCCGGACCCGGAGCTGCGCTGGAACGAGGAGCGCGGCGGCTGGGACTTCGGCGAGCCGGACTGGTCCGAGCTGACCAGGGTCATCCACGGCCAGGGCCCCTGCAACGCCCAGCGGATCGAACGTCGCCGTGCCGCCCACGAGGACGGCGCCTGGGTGCGCGAGGCCGCCGTCGCCTACGCGGCCAAGCGCGCCGCCGAGGCTGCCCGAGCCGTTGAGGCCACCGGGGCTGCCGAAACCGCCGGAGCCGTCGACGCCCCCGGAGCCGACCAAGCCCCCGGACTCACCGAAGCCACCGAACAGGAGAACGGAAAGTGACCGAGCCCCAGGTTGGCTCCCCGGCCGGGTCCAAGGCCGGCTGGCCGCTGTACGAGGTGTTCGTGCGCCCCCGGCGGGGGCTGAACCACGTCCACGTCGGTTCGCTGCACGCCGCCGACGACCGGATGGCGCTGCTCGCCGCCCGCGACCTGTACACCCGGCGCAACGAGGGCGTGAGCCTCTGGGTGGTCCGCTCGGACGCGATCACCGCCTCCACCCCGGACGAGCGCGACCCGTTCTTCGATCCCAGCGGCGACAAGGTCTACCGCCACCCGACCTTCTACGACATCCCCGAGGATGTCCCGCACATCTGACGGGGGAGCCACCGTGCACGACCACACCACCTCCACCACCGGAACCACCACCGGCGCCGGCCCGGGCGCCGGCCAGGACGACCACGTCTACCTCAGCCTCGCCGACGCCGCCCCCGGACCCGAGGGCGAGGGCCGCTGGGCGTACGGGACGGGCTTCGCCGACCCGCTGCTCGGCGTGGACACCACGCTGCCCGCCGGTCTGGACGGCGCCGACCTCGCCGCCTACTGCCAGATGCTGGGCGACGACGCCCTGGTCCTCGCGCAGCGGCTGATCGAGTGGTGCACCCGGGCGCCCGAGCTGGAGGAGGAGGTCGCGCTCGCCAACCTGGGCCTCGACCTGCTCGGCCAGGCCCGCCTGCTGCTCACCCGGGCCGGGCAGGCGGACGGCACCGGCCGCACCGAGGACGACCTGGCGTACTGGCGCGAGGAGCACGAGTTCCGCAACGTCCGCCTGGTGGAGACGTCGAACGGCGACTTCGCGTACTCGATCGCCCGGCTGTTGCTGTTCGCCACCGCGCGCGGCGCCCTGTACGAGGCGCTGAGCGCGCACCCCGATCCGGTGCTGGCCGCGGTCGCGACCCGGGGTGTCAAGGAGCTCGCCTACCACCGGGAGTACGCGACCGCCTGGACGCTTCGTCTCGGCGACGGCACGCCGTACTCGGCCGAGCGGATGCAGGCCGGGCTGGACGCGGTCTGGCCGCTGCTGGAGGAGCTGTTCACGGCGCACCCGGTGGAGCTGCGGGCGGGTGTCGACCCGGCGACCCTGCGCGAACCGGTGCTGCGCTCGCTCACCGCCGTCCTCGCCGAGGCCGGTCTGACCCTGCCGGACGCGCCGCCGCTGGCCACCGTCCTCGGCCGGGCCGGCCGGGACGGCGTGCACACCGAGGCGCTGGGCCCGCTGCTCGCCGAGCTCCAGGTGCTGGCCCGAGCCCACCCGGGGGCGACATGGTGACCAACGACATGGTGACCGACGAGGTCGCGACGGGTACGGCGGGCATGGCGGGCACGACGGGCGCGGCGGAACCGACGACCCGCGACGTGGCCTGGGCCGTCGCCGCGGCCGTCCCGGACCCGGAGCTTCCCATGCTCACCCTGGCCGACCTGGGCGTCCTGGCCGGGGTCGAGGTGGACGGCGGCAGCGGTACCGTCACCGCCTGGCTGACCCCGACCTACTCGGGCTGCCCCGCCGTCGCCGAGATGGCCGCCGACGTGGACCGCCGGCTGCGCGCGGCCGGCTACCCGGACGTCCGGGTGCGGCTGCGGCTGGACCCGCCGTGGTCCACCGACCTGATCACCGCCGAGGGCCGCCGCAAGCTCGCCGAGGCGGGCATCGCCCCACCGCGCCCGACCGCCGCCGTCGCGGCCGCGGCCGGACCGGTGGCGCTCACGCTGGGCCCGACCCGCTCCGGAGCCCCGACCACGGCCGGGCCGGGCACCGTTCCCCCCGTGCCGTGCCCGCAGTGCGGCGGGACCGACACGGAGGAGCTGTCCCGCTTCGGTTCCACCGCCTGCAAGGCGCTCTGGCGCTGCCGGGCCTGCCGCGAGCCGTTCGAACGCGTCAAGGAGATCTGAATGCCCGCCGCTTCCGCCGCCGCCGGCTCCGCCGTTCCCGCCGCCGCTGTTCCCGCGTCCGTCGACACCGGGTCCGTCGACACCGGGTCCGTGGTCTCCGCGTCCGTCGACGCCGGGTCCGCGACCGGCATCCGCCCCGCCCGCCGTCCGGCCTTCCACCGGTTGCGGATCGACCGGGTCGAGCGGCTCTGCGAGGACGCCGTCGCGGTGACCTTCGCGGTGCCGGACGGGCTGGCGGGGGAGTACGCCTTCCGCCCCGGGCAGACGCTGACCCTGCGCAAGCTGGTGGACGGCGCCGACGAGCGCCGCTCGTACTCGATCTGCGCCCCGGTCGGCGGGCCGCTGCGGATCGCCGTCCGGGAAGTGCCCGGCGGGTTGTTCTCGCGCTGGCTGGTGCGCGAGGCGAAGCCCGGCGAGGAGGTGGAGGTGCTGACGCCGTCCGGCCTGTTCACCCCCGAACTCGGGGTCCCGGCCGACCACGTGCTGCTCGCGGCGGGCTCCGGCATCACCCCGATGCTGTCGATCGCCGCCTCCGTGCTGGCCGCCGACCTCACCTCCACCGTCACCCTGCTCTACGGCAACCGGCGCAGCGACACCGTGATGTTCGCGGACGAGCTGGCCGACCTCAAGGACCGCTACCTCGGCCGCTTCCAGCTGGTCCACGTGCTCTCCCGGGAGACCAGGGACGCCGAGCTGCTCAGCGGCCGGCTGGACCCGGAGCGGGTACGCGCGCTGCTGGCGGCGCTGGTGGACGTCGGGAGCGTCGGGCACTGGTGGCTGTGCGGCCCGTTCGGCATGGTCACCGGGGCCAAGGACCTGCTCGCGGAACTGGACGTGCCGGGCGAGCGGGTGCACCAGGAGCTGTTCCACGCCGAGGACGAGCCGCTCCCGGAGCGCGACGAGGACTGGGACCGGACGGACGCCTCGGCCGACGGCGGGTCGGGCCCGCAGAGCGAGGTGACCGTCGTGCTCGACGGCCGCGGCAGCACGCTCTGCCTCCCGCGCGACCGCTCGATCCTGGACGGCGCCCAGCGCTCCCGGCCGGACCTGCCGTTCGCCTGCAAGGGCGGAGTCTGCGGCACCTGCCGCGCCCTGGTCACCGGGGGCGAGGTGGAGATGCGCCGCAACTTCGCCCTGGAGGAGAAGGAGCTGGCCGCCGGGTACGTCCTGACCTGCCAGGCCCGCCCGCTCACCGACCGGGTGACCGTCGACTACGACCGCTGAGCGAGCTCAGACGGCGGCGGGTTCCGCGACCCGGTCCGCGAGCGCCGGGCTCCCGCCGGTCGGTGCCGCGAGCGCCGGGTCCCCGAGGAGCTTGACCAGGTCGTTGACGGCCGCGCGGCCGGCCCGGTTGGCGCCGACGGTACTGGCGGACGGACCGTAGCCGACCAGGTGGACGCGCGGGTCTGCGGTGGCGCGGGTGCCGGTGAGGGCGATCCCGCCGCCGGGGGAGCGCAGCCCGAGCGGGGCGAGGTGCCCGACCTCGGGCCGGAAGCCGGTGGCCCAGACGATCGCGTCCACCGGCAGCTCCTCGTCGCCCCAGGCGACCCCGTGCTCGGTCAGGCGGTCGAACATCGGGCGGCGGCGCAGCGCGCCCAGCTCCTGGGCGCGCCGGAGGGCGACGGACGGGCCGAGCCCGGTCACGCTGACCACGCTGCGCACCGGCAGGCCCTGCCGGACCCGCTCCTCGACCTTGGCGACCACCGCGCGCCCGTACTCGGGGGTGAACGGTCCGTCGTGGTAGAGGGGTTCGGAGCGGGTGACCCACACCGTCTCGCCGACGGCGGCGACCTCCGACAGCACCTGGACCGCCGAGGCGCCGCCACCGACCACCAGCACGCGCCGGCCCGCGAACTCCTCGGGACCGCGGTACTCGGCGTAGTGCAGCTGGCGGCCCGCGAAGTGACCGGGGTAGTGCGGGAGGAAGGGCCGGGTCCAGGTGCCGGTGGCGTTGATCAGTGCGCGGGTGGACCAGACACCGTGGTCGGTCTCGACCAGCAGCCGGGCATCCGGTCGTTCGGACTCGGCGCGTACGGCACGCACCGCGACCGGGCGTACGACCGGGAGCGCGTGCCGGGCCTCGTACGCTGCGAAGTACTCCGGCACCACCTCGCGCGCGCGGGCCCCGGGGTCCGGCGGCGGGAGTTCGGCGTCGGGGAGGTCGTGGACGCCGTGCACGGTGGCCATCCGCAAGGACGGCGAGCGGTGCGCCCAGGCGCCCCCGGGGACGGCGTTGGCGTCGAGGACGACGAAACCGCCGTCGACGCCCGCCCGGTACGGGGCGAAACCACGGCGGCCCAGGTGGTAGGCGGCGGAAAGGCCTGCCTGCCCGGCACCCACCACCAGGACGTCCACGCGTTCCGGAACGCTGTTCGTTGCACCGTAAACAGTCACGCCGCTGAAACATCGGGGGGTCGACGGCTGTTCCCGTCGTTCCGCCGGGGCTCCGTCGGCGTCCGTGGAGGAGCGAACGGTGGTCGCGAACGGGAGTGCGCGGGCGGATGCGCGAAGGCGCGAAGGCGCGAAGGCGCGGATGCGCGGATGCGCGGACGTGGAGGAGCAGAGGCGCGGAGGAGCGTCAGGAGAGCGGGGAGATGACCGCGGCGGTGCCGTAGGCGCAGACCTCGGTGCCGACGTCGGCCGCCTCCGTGACGTCGAAGCGCATCATCAGGACGGCGTTGCCGCCGCGCGCCTTGGTCTGCTCGACCAGCCGCTGCATGGCCTCGTTGCGGCTCTCGACCAGGGTCTTCGTCAGACCGCGCAGCTCGCCGCCGATCAGCGACTTCAGACCGGCACCGATCTGGCTCCCGAGGTGGCGGCTGCGCACGGTCAGCCCGAAGACCTCGCCGATCACGTGGTCGACCCGGAAGCCGGGGATGTCGTTGGTGGTCACGACCAGGACGTCGGCGTTCGGGCCCTGCCCGCCGCCGTACTCGTTGATGTCAGCCATGGGACGCATCCTGCCAGTTCCTGCGTCCGAGTGACCGAGGCGTGGCCGGGCGGTGGCCGAGAACGCTTCCGGAAGCTGGTCCCGACCGGTGATCGGGGGGCCGAAAGGCCGTACCGTTAGCCCCATGGGCGAGCGAAGCGATCATCCACAGGGGCCGGGCGCGGCGGAGGACTCCGGCGCGCAGGAGATCGAGGCGACGGTGGTGCTGGGCCTGCGGATCACCGACTGGCCGGCCCTGCGCGCGGCCGCGATCAGGGCCGTCGAGGAACTGGACTTCGACGGCATCGACCCGGCCGGCCAGCGTCGCGAACTGCTGCGCGAGGTCGCCGAGGACGCCAACGCGGCGCTCGGCGCGCTGCTGCATCCGGACCGGCTGGTGGCCGCCATCCCCGGGGTCGAGGCGATGGGCGGGACGCTGGAGATCAGCGTCACGGAGGACTTCACACCGGACTTCGCCGACCTGTTCCCGCTGGAGGGCGACGAGGAGGACGGCGGCGCGGGCGCGGACTGGACGCTCACCCCGCGCACCGCCTGCCTGCTCCACGCCCAGCTGATAGGCCTGGCCGACGCCGCGTACGACGACTTCGACGAGCACGGGGACGAGGCGATCGTCGACGGCGAGGACGCGGACTGGACGGTGTTCGCCCGGCTCCCCGAACGCACCTGGCGGATGCACCGGAGCTGGCGCCGCGCGATGGCCCGGGCCTTCGACGACCTCGCCGACGACCTCGCGCTCGGCGAGTGGCCGCTGCCACGCTGCCTGGCCGAGGACGTGGCGCTGCGGATGGCCCTGGTGGATGCCCGGACGCTGCTCGGCGCCCAGCCCGAGTCGGTCGCGGACATGATGGGCGACCTCCCGGCCGACCTGTACGACTACGACTGGGACGGCTGCCACGACGAACTGTTCGGGGTCTACGGGCCGGACGACGGCGATCCGGAACTGGGGGCGGAGCAGCGCACGGAGGTGCTGCTGGCGGCCACCCACCCGGAGGGCTGGTTCCTGATGTACGAGGACGCCGAGGAGCGGGACCCTCAGCGCGGCTACCGGCGCTGACGGGCCGCTGCGCCGTAGGGCGGGCGTCGGCGTCGGGCGCCGGGCATCGGACGCCGGGTATCGGGCACCCGGGGCGTACGAGTCGGCCCTCCAGGTGCGCGCCTTCTACCCCTCGCTGCACCTCAACCTGGCCTCGGACCACCTCGAGCTCGGCGAGCCGGACCTCGCCCGTGAGCAGCTCGAACGCGCCGTGCGCAGTCTGGACGCGCTGTCGGAGGACGCGTACAGCGAGAGCATCCGGACGGCGGTGGACGAGCTGCGGCAGCGGCTGCGGTGAGCGTGGAGGTGGACGCTGCGGCGGTCGGGCCGGGCCGAGTCGTCCGGAGCGGGGCTGGCATCCTGGACGGGTGACTGATCCTTCCGATGCCCCGACCCCCACTGCCCCGACCTCCACTGCTTCGACCTCCACCGCTCCGACTCCGGCCGTGGTTCCTCCGGCTCCGGTCTCCGAGCCCCCGGCCCCTGCGGCCGACCCCGGCGAGGCCCCGGAGCGAGAGGACCGCGAGGACCGCGACGAGCGGCCGCAGTACGTGCTGCCCCTGGTCGTCCGGATGGAGCGGGCCACTCCGCCGAGCCGGACGGACGCGCTGGAGACCTCGGCCCGGGCGGTGCTCACCCTGCTGTCCGACCCCCGGGTGACCGGGGCGGACGGCGAGTGGGCGGAGCGGGTCGCGGCCTGGGAGGACGCCCGGATCCGCAAGGTGGTCCGGCGGGCCCGGGGTGGGGAGTGGCGCCGGGCGGGCGAGCTGCCGGGCCTCACGGTGCACGGCCGGGAGGCCGAGGTGCGGGTGTTCCCGCCGGTCCCGCTGGACGGGTGGCCGAAGGACCTCGCCAAGCTCCAGGTGTCCGGGACGGACCTTGAGGAGACGGCCGAGGTCACGGCGCCCGAGCCGGGGCTGCCGGTGCTGTGGCTCAACCCCGAGCTGGAGATGAGCGCGGGCAAGACGATGGCGCAGACCGGGCACGCCGCCCAGCTCGGGTGGTGGCGGCTGGACGAGGCGCAGCGCAAGGAGTGGGCCGAGGCCGGTTTCGCGCTCGCGGTCCGAACGGCCTCGCCGCAGGCGTGGGAGGAACTCGTCCGCAGCGGGCTGCCGGTGGTCCAGGACGCGGGCTTCACCGAGATCGCCCCCGGGCCGACTGTTGTCCTCGAAGGAGGCACGCGCTACTGCCCCACCCCGCGCCTTCGGCGCCCGTGAACGCACCAAGCTGACCCCGAAACAGCAACGTGGCAGGTGAGGCGCGTACGTTCCCGGCAGTCGCATGTCTCCGGCGGGTCTTCTCGGAGCGGGCCGGGGATGGCGCTCCCGCCAACGGGCAGGACGGGTAGGCATCGCGAAGGCCGCGGCCTGTTCGTCGGCGAACTGTCTGGCCGTTCGATGCCGGACCCGTTCGGCGACCGCGCTCAGCACATCCACCTCCCGGGTGGTCAGGGTCACCGGAGCTGGTTGCCGCATGCGGGCAACCAGCCGCTCCGCGACCCTCGGGGTCAGGACGGTCTCGCCGCGGGAGGCGGATCGGATGGCGTCGACGAGCTGATCGCGCGTGGTGTCCTTGAGCAGGTAGCCGATCGCGCGCTCGATCTCCGCGTTGCCGAGGTCGATCGTGCGGATGCCGGCCGCGGTTGCAGTAGTGGTGGTGATCGCGGTCCTGGCCTGCACGGACCTGGCCGCCGGCCGCAGGATGTGAGCCGGCCTCGGAGCCCGAGCTCGGAGGTGGCCGGTCGGGCTGGTGCGGAAGGAAGGAAAGAATGAATTAATCCGTGCCGGCTCAGTCGTCGTTCGTAATGGCTGCGAAGGTCAGGTCCGGGGTCGGTCAGTCGTCGGGCGGGGCCGTCGGGCGGGGCCGTCAGGGCGCCGGGCTCTCCGCGCCCTCGACGTCGGCGAGCAGTTTGCGCAGGAGCCCGTCCAGGGTGGCCCGTTCCTCCTCCGAGAGGGCGGAGAGCAACGCGGTCTCGTTGGCCGCGTGGTCGGTGAAGGCGGCGTCCACGAGGGCGCGTCCGGCCGCGGTGAGGGCGATGCGGACGCTGCGCCGGTCCGCCGGGTCGGTGCGGCGTTCCACCAGGCCCGCCGATTCCAGCCGGTCGATTCGGCTGGTCATGCCGGCCCGCGACATCAGCAGCAGCGCGGCGAGTTCGGAGGGCATCAGTTCGTACGGCGCGCCGGAGCGGCGCAGGGTGGCGAGAACGTCGAACTCGCCGCGCTGGAGGCCGTGTTGCTTGAACACCTCTTCGACGACCCGACCCGCGAGCAGCGCGAGGCGGCCGAGGCGGCCGACGGTGCCGACGGCCGCCAGGTCGAGGTCCGGGCGCTCCCGGCTCCACTGGTCGAGCATGACGTCCACGTGATCCATGGGGGCATGTTATTCGATGGGAGATAGTTAGACGTAGTACTATCAGCCAGGGAACTATCGAAGCGCTCACTGTGGGGAGAGGCCAATGACGTTGATCGGACCGGAAGCCGTGGTGGTGCGGGGCGACGAAGCCGAGACCGTCGGAATGCTCGGCGGCAAGGGGCGGCTGCTGGCGGACTCCAGCGCCACCGGCGGCGCCCTGAGCACCCTGCGCGTCACGCTGGGGCGCGGCAAGGACGGCGCCACTCCGCACTACCACGGGGGCTCCTCGGAGCTGTTCTTCGTCGTCGACGGCTCGGCCCAGGTGCTGGTCGGGAACGAGGTGGTCACCGCCCGCAGCGGCGACCTCGTGGTGGTGCCGCCCCATCTGCCGCACGCCTTCGCGGCGGCGCCGGACTCCGGGGCGGACCTGCTGATCGTGATCACCCCCGGCGTGGAGCGCTTCGACTACTTCCGCCTGCTGGAGCGCATCCGCGCGGGCGAGGCGACGGTCGAGGAACTGCTCGCCAAGCAGGACCTCTTCGACAACCACTTCCTGGAGTCGCCGAGTTGGCGCGACGCCCGGGAGGAAGCCGCCCGGTCCGAGCCGTAGACCACCCGGCACCGAGCCCGGCCCGACACCAGGGGAGGAACCCCGTGACCGACACCCGCACCATCACCAACCCGCCAGGCCTGCACGACCCGACGCCGTTCGGCTACAGCCACGCCGCCTCCGCGCCCGGCGAACCGGTGTTCATCGGCGGCCAGTACGCCTCCGACGCCGGCGGCCAGGTCGTGCCCGGCGACTTCGCCGCCCAGGTGGAGCTCGCCCTCGCCAACCTGCGCACCGCGCTCGCCGGGGTCGGCCTCGGCTTCGAGCACGTGGTCCGGCTCGGCTCGTACATCGTCGACCACGACCCGGAGAAGCTGGCCGTCCTCGGCGAGGCCCTGGCCGGGGCCTGGGGCGACCGGCTGCCCGCGCAGACGCTCAGCGGGGTCGCCTCGCTCGCCCTGCCGGGGATGCTCTTCGAGATCGACGCGGTCGCCGTCCGGCCGACGGCGGAGGCAACGGGCTGACCCACCCGCGCGCAGGGGTCCCACCGGTCGGTGGGACCCCTCGCCGTGCCGCCGCCGTTCGAGCCGGCGCGGACCGCCCACCTGGCCTGGGTCGCCGCGCGCAGCCGTCGTTCCACGGTGTCGGGGCCGTCGCCGAGGAACAGCACCCGCGGGAACGGGCCCTCGTCGTCCACAGATGCACGCCGACTGCTGCACGACGACTGCCGGCCGCCGCAGACCGGGTTGATGCGGATCCCGGATGCTTCCGCGACCTGCCGGTCAACCGCGAGGCGCGCGTTCCCGGCAGTCGCATGCTTCCGGCGGGTCTTCCTGGAGGGGGTGGGGACGGCACTCCCTCTGCCGGGCAAGGCGGGTAGGCGTCCCCGCAACGGTGTGACCCCGCCCCGACCTGTCCGTCGGACGGGCGCCGGTGGGCGGTGGTCACCAGGGGCTCGGGCTTGCGGCTTTCGGCAATCGCCGCCCGGAGAACCAGTACCGGGAATCAGGCCGCGACGAGCTCCTTCTCGCGGGCCGGTGTCTTGACCTTGGGCTTCTTGTTCGGCAGCGAGAGCCGGAAGACCTTGTGCCACGCGGAGAACACCTGCTTGGGCAGCGGCCCGGTGACGTACTCCAGCTCGTACTTTTCGAACAGCGCGCGCACCTTCACCGCGACTTCGGCGTACCGGTTGCTCGGCAGGTCCGGGAACAGGTGGTGCTCGATCTGGTGAGACAGGTTGCCCGTCATGAAGTGCATGGCCCTGCTGCCGCTGATGTTCGCCGAGCCCATCATCTGGCGCAGGTACCACTGGCCGCGCGTCTCGCCCTCGACCGACTGGCGCTCGAAGACCTGTACGCCCTCGGGGAAGTGCCCGCACATGATCACCGAGTGGGACCAGATGTTGCGGACCAGGTTCGCGGTGAACGTGGCGGCGAGCGTGGTGAGGAACGACGGGCCCGACAGCAGCGGGTGGATCACGTAGTCCTTGAGCACCTGCTTGCGGATCTTGCGGCCCACGGCCTTGGCCCGCGCGCGGAACTCCGGGTTCCTGCGGCGGCGCTTGTGCAGGTTCTTGCCGAGTTCGAGGTCGTACGCCGCGATGCCGTACTCGAAGAAGCAGGCGTTGACGAAGTTCCACAGCGGCTGGCCGAGGTGGAGCGGGTGCCACTTCTGGTCCTCGTCGACGCGCATGATGCCGTAGCCGAGGTCGTTGTCCTTGCCGATCACGTTGGTGTACGTGTGGTGCAGCTCGTTGTGCGAGTGCTTCCACTGCTCGGCCGGCGAGACGTGGTCCCACTCCCAGGTGGTGGAGTGGATCTTCGGGTCCCGCATCCAGTCCCACTGGCCGTGCAGGACGTTGTGGCCGATCTCCATGTTCTCCATGATCTTCGCCACGGACAGGCCGGCGGTGCCGATCAGCCACGCGGGCGGGAAGATCGAGAACAGCAGCACGCCCCTGCTGGCCAGTTCGAGCTTGCGCTGCGCCGAGATGACCTTGCGGATGTACGCGGCGTCCTTCTCGCCCCGGTCGGCGAGCACCTCGTCGCGGATCGCGTCCAGCTCGCGGCCGAGCTCCTCGATCTGCTCGGCGGTCAGGTGGGCGGTGGGGTCGATGGCGGTCAAGGTGCCTACCGTTCGATGTCGCAGGGGCCCGCCGCGGCGGACACGCAGGTCTGGATGAGGACACCCGGCTCGGCCTCGGTGATCTCGCCGGTGCGCAGGTCGCGGACGGCGCCCGCCTTGAGCGGCGTGACGCAGCCGAAGCAGATGCCCATGCGGCATCCGGAGGGCATGAGCACGCCGGCCTCCTCGCCGATGTCCAGCAAGGGTGTGGCGCCGTCCGCGTCGACGGTCTTGCCGCTGGCGCTGAACGTGACCTCGCCGCCGTCGCTGCCGCCGTCGCTGTTGCCGTTGCCGTCGCCGGCGATGCGGGGGCGGAAGCGTTCGGTGTGCAGGCGCTCTTGGACGCCGTTCTCGGTCCAGTGCTCCTCTGCGGCGTCGAGCAGGCCCGCAGGCCCGCAGGCCCAGGTCTCGCGCTCGGCCCAGTCGGGCACGAGTTCGCCGAGACGGGCGATGTCGAGCCTGCCGTCTGTGTCGGTGTGCACCTCGGTGAGGCGCAGCTTCTTGTCCGCGACCAGGCCGTGCAGTTCGTCGCGGAAGATCACGTCTTGCGGCTGTGGTGCGCAGTGGACCAGGACGACGTCGTCGACCTCGGTGTCGCGCAGCATGCCCATCACGGGCGTGATGCCGCTGCCGGCCGTCAGGTAGAGCACCTTGGCGGGCTTGGCACGCGGCAGCACGAAGTCACCGGTCGGCTGGTCGAGCTGGATCAGCGTGCCCGGTGTCGCCCTGTGGACGAGGTGGTTGCTGACCTTGCCGTCCGGGATCGCCTTCACGGTGATCGTGATGCGGCCGTCCCGGCGGTCTGTCGGTGAGGTGATGGAGTAGCCACGCCACAGGCGCCTCCCGTCGACGTCGACCCCGATCCGCACGTACTGACCGGCTGTGTGGCCGCGCCAGCCCCGTCCCGGCCTGATCACGATGGTCGCTGCGTCAGCCGTCTCGGGGTGCACGGCCTCGATGCGCCCACGCAGGTCGGCGCCCGCACGCAGCGGGCTGACCAGGTCGAGGTAGTCCGACGGCAGCAGCGGCGTCGTGACCATCTCCAGCAGCTTCCATGCCCTGCTGCGGAGGGCTGCACTCGTCATGACCCCAGCTTGCTGCGCCTCAGGGCGTAAAGTCCTGACCGTAGGATGTGAATCTGGTCGGCTGAATTGTTCGTAGGGAACAAAAACGTGAGCCATGCAATCAGGAGGGCCGCCGAACTGGTCCTGGATGAGACGACGGTCACCGCTCTTCGGGCCGCGCTGACGGCCACCGCCGACGAGGTCGTCCAGGCGATCATTGACGAGGTCCCGCCCTATGCCAACGCGCTTTCGGGCCGCATGGGCGGCACCATCCGCCGGGCCGTCCGCACCACCCTGGGTCACTACCTGGACCTCGCGAGCGGGAACGCCACGAGTGGCGACGCCGGCGACGCGGCCTACGAGCTCGGCCGCGGCGAGGTGCGCGACGGCCGCTCGATGGACGCCCTGCTCAGCGCCTACCGCGTCGGCGCCCGCGTGGCCTGGCGATGCCTGGCAGCGGGTGCCGTACCCGCGGGTCTGCCCGCCGCCGAGGTCGCCAAGTTCGCCGAGCTGACCTTCGCCTACATCGACGAGCTCTCCGCCGCGAGCGCCGCGGGCCATGCCGACGAACTGGCCGCCCGGGGCAGGGCCCACGAGCGCCACCTGGAACACCTGGCCCGCGACCTCCTCGCCGGCGCGAGTCCGGACGTGCTGCTGGCCGCTGTTCAACGGGCCGGGTGGCAGCCCCCGGTTTCGCTGACCGTGGTCCTGCTGCCCGCCGCCCAGGCCCGGCCTGCCTACCGCGTGCTCGACCCGGGCACTCTCGTCCTCGACGACCTGCCGGACGCCACCGGTGTGCTGCTCGTCCCCGATGCCGACCGGCCGCACCTCCTGCGGCAGCTGACCGGCCGCACCGCCGTGGTCGGCCCGGCACGGCCATGGACTCGTGCGTCCGCCTCGTACGCCCGGGCCGTACGCGCGCGCTCCCTTTCCGCTGAGATTCGCGACACCGAGGACCACCTGCCCGAGCTGGTGCTGAGCGCCGACGTGGACGCGTTCGCAGACCTGCGTGCCCGAGCCCTCGCGCCGTTGCGGGCCTTGCCCGTCGCGACCGCGGGGCGGCTGGAGGAGACGTTGCGGGCGTGGCTGCTGCACCAGGGCAGGCGGGACGAGGTGGCGGCGGCGTTGTTCGTCCATCCACAGACAGTCCGGTACCGGATGTCGCAGCTGCGGGAGCTGTTTCCGGATCTCGCCTCGCCGGACCGCGTCCTTGAACTGACCATGGCGGTGGGTCTTCGGGGCAGCTGACGCGTACTTCGACCGTCCACGACTGCGTCCGCGAGCGGGCCAGGAATCCTGCCTCGTTCTCGGTGTCGGTCCGGGTCCTGCATCCGGGTGCAGGACTCGGGCGCAGGGAGATCGCGCCGGGCAGCTGCACGGTGATCGCGGAGCATCCGGCGCTGCGGTGGCGGCGGGGCCGGGCGGGTGTCGGGTGGCTCTCGGGTGGCGGGTGTCGGGCGGGCGACGGGTGGCGGCGACGAACGGCGGCGAACAGATGACGGCCAACAGATAACAGCGAACGGATGACAGATTTTGAAATCTGTCATCCGCCATCTGTCATCCGTCCGCTGTTCCCCGTCGCCCGTCAGCTCGGCTCGTACCGCCGCATCGCCCGCAGTCCGCCGTACGCCGCCAGGGCGGTCCAGAGCGCCATGATCAGCAGCCCGGTCCAGTGGCCGTAGTGGACGCCCGGCTCGGGCTGGGTGCGCATCGCGTACAGGCCGGCCCGGTCGGGCAGGAACTGGCCCAGTTCGCGGACACCGGGGATGGCGGCCAGCCAGGTGGTGCCCAGGAACACCATCGGGGTCAGCAGGCCGAGCGCGGCGCTGAAGTTGCCCAGCATCGCGGTCAGTCCGAGGCAGATCAGCACCATCATCGGGTGGTACAGCACGCCGGCCAGGAAGCTGCGGGTCAGGCCAGGGGTGGAGAGGTCCAGGCCGACGGTGGCGCCGACGACCAGGAACGAACCCGCCGTCGAGGCCAGCCCGAGCAGCAGGCCCAGCCCGGTGCCGAGCGCGAGCTTGGCGCCGTACAGTCGGCCGCGCCGGGGGACGGCGGTGAGCGAGGTGCCGATCATGCGGGTGTTGAACTCCTGCCCCACCAGCAGGATGCCGAGGCAGGCCACCGCGACGTGCCCGAAGAGCAGTCCGTAGAAGATCCCCCCGGCCGGGTCCTCGCCGGCCGTGTGGTCCTTCGCCCCGTAGGCGGCGTTGACGGCCGCCGTGACGCCGACCGTCAGCGCCAGGGCGACCAGCGGGGCCGCCCACTGCGAGGGCAGGGTGGTGAACTTGACCCGTTCGGCGCGAACCGCGTCGGCCATCGTGCTCATCGTCGCTCCCATGTCCCGTCTCCCATGTCCTGTTCGCCCGTGGTCACTTGGCGCGCCGCATCGCCCGCAGTCCGCCGTACGCCGCCAGGGCGGTCCAGAGCGCCATGATCAGCAGCCCGGTCCAGTGGCCGTAGGCGATCTGCGGGTCGTCGACGTACCGCAGGGCGTACTGGCCGGCCCGGTCGGGCAGGAACTGCACCATCCGGCGCACCCCCGGGACTCCGCCGAGCAGTGGTGAGAGCAGGAAGAGGGTCGGGACCAGCAGCCCCATGGCGGCGGTGAGGTTGCCCAGCACGGCGGTCGTTCCGAGGCAGAGCACCACCACCAGCGTCTGGTAGAGCACCCCGGCGACGGCGGTGCGGACGAAGGCGGGCCCGTCCCAGTCGGCGGGGACGGAGGCCGCGTACCCGGCGAAGGCGCCCGCCGTGCCGACGGCGCCGACCGCCAGGCCGACCAGTGCGCCGAGCGTGAGCTTGGCGCCGTAGAGCCGGCCGCGTCGCGGGACGGCGGTGAGCGAGGTGCCGATCATGCGGGTGTTGAACTCCTGCCCGATCAGCAGGATGCCGAAGCAGGTCAGCGCCGCCTGGCCGAAGTTGAGGCCGTAGAAGACGCCGACACCGGGGTCGTCGGTGATGTTGTGGTCCTTGCCGCCCAGGGCCGCGCCGACGGCGGCGGTGACGCCCGCGGTGAGCACCAGGGCGAGCAGCGGGGTGATCCAGAGCGAGCGGAGCGTGGTGAGCTTGATCCACTCGGCGCGCAGGGCGTTGACGGCAGGGGACCCGGAAGACGTCACGACGGATGTCGCGGCGGATGCCACCGCGGATGTCGCGGCGGACGTCACGGCAGGGGTCGAGGCGTTCACGCGGCGGCCTCCGCACGGTACTCGACGCTGTCGGCCGTCATCCGCATGAACGCTTCCTCCAGGGAGTCCTGTTGCACGGCGATCTCGTACAGCACCACGCCGTCGGCGGCGGCGAGCGCGGCGATCCGCTCGGGTTCGGTGCCGCTCACCTCCCAGGCGCCGCCGGCGACTTCGGTGGCGTCGAGGCCGTGTCCGGGGTCGCGGAGCAGGGCGGCGAGCTTGGTCGGGTCGACGGCGCGGACCCTGATCCGGGTCCGGCCGTGGTGGTCGATGAACTCGGAGGTGGCGGCGTCGGCCAGCAGGCGGCCGCGCCCGATCACCACCAAGTGGTCGGCGGTGAGCGCCATTTCGGTCATCAGGTGGGAGGAGACCAGCAACGCCCGGCCCTCGGCGGCCAGATCGCGGAGCAGGGTGCGGATCCAGCGGATGCCCTCCGGGTCCAGGCCGTTCACGGGCTCGTCCAGCAGCAGCACCGGCGGGTCGCCGAGCAGTGCGGCGGCCACCCCGAGACGCTGGCGCATGCCGAGCGAGAAGCCCCGGATCCGCCGTGCGGCCGCGTCCGCCAGGCCGACCTGGCCGAGCACCTCGTCCACCCGGCGGGCCGGCAGCCCGTTGCTCGCGGCGAGCCAGCGCAGGTGGCCGTGCGCGGTCCGGCCGCCGTGCAGTGCCTGGGCGTCCAGCAGCGCTCCGACCGTCCGCAGCGGGTCGGGCAGTTCGACGTAGGGGCGGCCGTCGACCAGGGCGTACCCGGCGGTCGGCCGGTCGAGGCCGAGGACCAGGCGCATGGTGGTGCTCTTGCCAGCGCCGTTCGGGCCGAGGAAGCCGGTCACCACGCCGGGTCGCACCTCGAAGGTCAGGTCGTCGACGACGCGCCGGCCGTCGTACTCCTTGGTCAGGCCCTGGATCTCGATCACGGCCCGCTCCCCTCGTCTCGTCGTCTTGGCGGTCTTCGCCGGTGCTCGCTGTGGTCGGCCCCGGGCGGTGGTTCCATTCGACCGGAGCGGGCCGGTGCGGCGGATCCCGCCGGGGCGGGGAGCCGCCTCCCTCCCGGGAGGGAGATCGCGGGCGACCGGAGCGGGAGCCGGGAGCCGGGGGCGGACTGGCAGGATGGCCCGATGTCCAAGATCGCAGTGCTGAAGAGCGCGGTGTCCGGGCTCTTCGCGCCGCTGGTGGCCGGCGCCACCTACGCACGGATGCTGCACCTGCTGGTGGGGTGGTTCTTCGCGGGCATCGTGCTGATGGTCTATCCGGGGACGTACCACAAGGGCCTCGGCGAGATCCTGATGGCGGGCGTCTCGGTGGACGTCGTGCTGCTCGCGCTGGCCGCGCTCATACCGGCCGCCCGCCGGGCCGAGGGAGTGCAGGCGCGGCTGCTGCTGGTGCCCGACCGCGAGGAGGACATCGCCACCGAGCCCTCCCTCACCTGGGCCGACCGGCGGCGGACGGCCGGCTGGCTGATCGGGCGGGTCGCGCTGGGTTCGGCGGTCGGGTTCCCGCTGGTCTTCGGGATCACCGGGGCCTTCGACCGGCTGACCGGCCCGGACGCTCTCCGGTACGTCCCGCTCGTACCGTTGGCGGTCCTCGGCTTCGGCTGGTTCCTGGTGTGCGCGGGCCGTCTCCAACTCGCCATGGCGATACGGCTGCTGGGCCCCTCCCCCGCCGAGCGGCTGGCCGAGGCGGAGCTGCGGGCCGAACGGCTCCTGGAACGCAACCGCCTGGCCCGCGAGCTGCACGACTCGATCGGCCACGCCCTGACGGTGACCGTCCTTCAGGCGGGCGCGGCGCGCGAGGTCGGGGACCGGGACTTCGTCGCCAAGGCGCTCGAAGTCATCGAGGAGACCGGCCGACAGGCCATGGAGGACCTCGAACGCACCCTCGTGCTGCTGCGCGAGACCCCGGCCGGGGCGAACGGCGTGGCCACCGAACAGCCCGGGATCGACCAGCTGCCCACGCTGTTCGACACCGCCAGGGCGGCCGGCAGCCCGGTGGAGGCGCGGGTCGACGTGAAGCCCGGCACCCTGCCCGGAGTGCTCTCCCGCGAGTCGTACCGGATCGTCCAGGAGGGCGTCACCAACGCGCTCAAGTACGCACCGGGCGAGCCGATCGACATCCGGATCGCCGTGCGGGACGGCCGGTTGGAGCTGCGCTGCGCCAACCGGCTGCCCGGCGCCGGACGTTCAGCGAACGGAGCGACGCGGCCTCCGGCGGGCGGAGCGGGCGGGGCGGGCAGGTATGCGACGCGCAAGGGCGGAAAGGGACTGCGCGGAATCCGCGAACGCGCCACGCTGCTCGGCGGGGAGGCGGAGGCGGGGCTTTCGGCGGCGGGCACGGCGGCAGGGGCCGTGGCAGGGGCCGTGGCGGGGGTGGCCGGGCCGTTCGAGGAGGGGAGCGGGGAGTGGGTGCTTGCCGTGCGCCTGCCCCTACGCTTGGGCTCGTGACGAACGATCTTGCGATGGCAGGTCCGGCCGGAGGAGCCGCCGGGATGACGGACATCCTGCTCGCCGACGACGAGGAACTGGTCCGGGCCGGTCTGCGGGCCGTCCTGGAGGCGCAGGGGGACCTGCGGGTGGTCGGCGAGGCGTCCGACGGAGCGGAAGCCGTCGCCCTGGCCCGCGCGTTGCGTCCGCACGTCGTGCTGATGGACGTCCGGATGCCGGTGCTGGACGGCCTGGCCGCCACCCGTGAGCTGCTGCGCCCCGGCGCACCGGGTGAGCGCCCGCCGCGGATCCTGGTCGTGACCACCTTCGAGAACGACGACTACGTCTACCAGGCGCTGCGCGCGGGTGCGGACGGCTTCCTGCTCAAGCGCACCCGCCCGGCCGAGATCGCCCAGGCGGTACGGCTGGTGGCGGCGGGCGAGTCGCTGCTGTTCCCGGCCGCGATCCGCCGCCTGGCGGCCGGGCACGGCAACCCGACCGCCCGTGCGGCGATGGAGCGGGCGGCGCTGACCGAGCGCGAGGCGGAGGTGCTGCGGCTGGTCGCGCGCGGCCTCAGCAACGGGGAGATCGCCGAGCGGCTGTTCCTCGGCGTGCAGACCGTGAAGACGCACGTCAGCAGCGTGCTGGCGAAGCTGGGCGCGCGGGACCGCACCCAGGCGGTGATCGCGGCGTACGAGTCGGGGTTCGTCGAGCCGGCGGAGTGATCGCGTCGGGGGGCGAGACCGCGCCGAAATGACCGCGCCGTAGTGAGCGCGCCGGGGGCGCCGGAGTGAGACCGCCGTGGGGCGTCAGGCCGGGTAGGCGTGGGTCTGGGTGGCCTTGACCGAGGCCCAGACCGCGGCGCCGGGCGTCAGCTCCAGCTCGGCGACGGCGGCCGGGGTGAGGTCGGCGGCCATCGGCAGGTCGCCGGCGAGCTCGGCGCGGACCCGGTCGCCGTGCAGTTCCAGCCCGGTGACCTCGGCCTTCCACAGGTTGCGCGCGCTGGTCTGCGGACGCTCCCGGTACAGCGTCACGGCGGAGGGCGGGAAGGCGACGAAGGCCGGGCCGTCCAGCTCCTCGGCGGTGGCCAGGACCGCCCCGTCCGGGAGTGTGACGCGGGTGCCCTCGGCCCGGCCCTGGTACAGGTTCAGCCCGACCAGCCGGGCGATGTAGTCGGTGCGCGGGTGCCGGGCGACCTCCGCCGGGCTGCCGGACTGCACCTGCCGGCCGTCCTCGATCACCACCAGCCGGTCGGCCAGCACCATGGCGTCCAGCGGGTCGTGCGTCACCAGCACCGCCACCGCCTCGAACTCGGCCAGATGGCGCCGCAGTTGGGACCGTACGTCGAGCCGGGTGCGGGCGTCCAGGGCGGCCAGCGGCTCGTCCAGCAGGAGCAGCCGGGGGCGCACGGCGAGAGCGCGGGCGAGCGCCACCCGCTGGGCCTGGCCGCCCGAGAGCCGGCCGGGACGGGCCGAGGCGTGGTCGGCCAGGCCCATCCGCTCCAG
This sequence comes from Kitasatospora sp. NPDC057738, assembly GCF_042798815.1. Taxonomy (NCBI): domain Bacteria; kingdom Bacillati; phylum Actinomycetota; class Actinomycetes; order Kitasatosporales; family Streptomycetaceae; genus Kitasatospora; species Kitasatospora sp. NPDC057738. Next base: position 48,865 of record NZ_JBHVJT010000020.1, read on the forward strand.
CCAGCCGGCCGCCTCCGCGCGCGCCTCACGCTTGGGGCGGCCCTGGCAGCGCGGGCCGAACGCGACGTTGTCGAGCGCGCTGAGGTGCGGGAACAGCAGGTAGTCCTGGAACACCACCCCCACCGGACGCTCCTCGGCCGGGGTGTGCACACGCTGCGCCGGGTCCTCCAGGAGGTGGCCGTCCAGGCGCAGATGGCCGCCGGTGAGCGGGAGCAGTCCGGCGAGGGCGCGCAGGGCGGTGGACTTGCCGGCGCCGTTGGGGCCGAGTAGCGCGACCACCTCGCCGCGGGCGGCGGTGAGCGCGAGGTCGAGGGAGAACGCGGCGCGCTCGACCCGCAGGCGGGCGTCCAGAGCGGGGCCTGGGCGGCTGTCGGTCTTCATCGGGATGGCGTCCAGGTGTCCAGAGTGCCCGGGAGGTCCCTCGGGTCCCTCGGGTCCAATGCGCCCGCTGGGTTCGCTGGGTCCGCTGGGTCCGCTGGGGCCGGGGGAGTGTCGCGGGAGATGTGCGGGGGAGCGTCCGCAACGGTGTCCGAGGCCGTGCGCGCGGGCCGGGTCACGGCGTCGACAGCCAGCGGTCGCGCAGGCCGACCAGGACGGCGACGGAGACCACCAGCAGCACCAGCGACAGCGCGATCGCCGCCTGCGGGTCGGACTCCATGGCCAGGTAGACGGCCAGCGGCATGGTCTGGGTGCGGCCCGGGAAGTTGCCCGCGAAGGTGATCGTCGCGCCGAACTCGCCGAGCGCCCGGGCCCAGGCCAGGACGGCACCGGCGGCGATCCCCGGGGCGATCAGTGGCAGGGTGACCCGCCGGAACGCGGTCAGCCGGGAGGCGCCCAGGGTCGCGGCCGCCTCCTCGTAGCGGGGGTCGGCGGCCCGCAGCGCGCCCTCGACACTGATCACCAGGAACGGCATCGCCACGAACGCCTCGGCGATCACGACCCCGGTGGTGGTGAACGGCAGCGTGATGCCGAAGGCCGAGTCCAGCCAGGAGCCGACGATGCCGCGCCGCCCGAGCACCAGCAGCAGCGCCACACCGCCGACCACCGGCGGCAGCACCAGCGGCAGGGTGACCAGCGCCCGGATGATCCGGCGGCCCGGCAGCTCGGTGCGGGCGAGCAGCCAGGCCAGCGGGACGCCGAGGACCAGCGACACCGCGGTGGCCGCGGTCGCGCTGATCAGCGACAGGCGCAGCGCGTCCCAGACGGCGGGGCTGGTGAGCTGCTCGGACAGGCCGCTCCAGGGGGCCCGGATCAGCAGACCGACCAGCGGCAGGATCAGGAAGGCCAGTCCGAGCAGCGCCGGGAGCAGCAGGGTGACCGGGACGCGGTGCGTGCGCGGGCGGCGGCTTCGCGGGCGCCGCCGCGGCAGGGCCTGCGCGGGTCCTGCCTGCGTGGGTCCTGCCTGCGCGGGACCTGCTTGTGCGGGCTCCGCCGGGTCGCCGTCGGCGGTACGGGCCGAGTGGCCCTGGTCCGGGCGGTCCTGCTCCAGGCGGTCCTGGTTCGGGCGGTTCGGCCCGGAGCCGGTGGTGCGGTCGCTCACGGTGCCTGGAAGCCCGCCGCGGTCAGCACCTGCTTGGCCTCGGGCGACTGGATGTACGCGACGAAGGCGGCGGCGCCGTCCTTGTTCGGGGCCTTGGCGAGGGCGGCGATCGGGTAGTCGTTCACGGCCTTGGCGGCCTCGGGGAAGTCCACGCCCTCGATCTTCGCAGCATCGGCCTGGACATCGGTCCGGTACACCAGGGACGCGTCGACCTCGCCCAGTTCGACCTTGGTGAGCGCACCCTTGACGTCCTGCTCCAGGGTGACCGGGGTGAGGTCGAGGCCGGCGGCCTTGAGCGCGGTCTGGGCGGCGGCGCCGCACGGCACCTCCTTTGCGCACAGGGCGACCTTCACGCCGGAGGCGGTGAGGTCCTTGAGGCCCGCGATGTGCTTGGGGTTGCCCTTGGGGATGGCGATGGCGAGCGTGTTCTTGACGAAGGTCGTCGGCTGTCCGCTCGCGCCGCCCGCGTCCGTCACGGTCTTCATGGTGGCCGGGCTGGCGGCGGCGAACACGTCGGCCGGGGCGCCGGAGTTGATGCTGGTGGCGAGGCTGGAGCTGCCGCCGAAGTTGAAGGTGACCTTGGCGCCCGGGTTGGCGGCCTCGAACTTCTTGCCGAGCTCGGTGAAGGTCTCCTTGAGCGAGGCGGCGGCGAAGACGGTGACGGTGCCGGAGGCCTTCGGGACGCCGCTGCCGGCGGCGGAGGCGTCCGGGGAGGTGGCCGAGGAGGCCGTGGAACCGGAGGACTTGCCGCCGTCGCTGCCGCAGGCGGTGACTCCGAGGGTGAGCGCGAGGACCGCGGCGGCGGCGACGGCGAGCCTGCGGGTGGTGGGCGTGCGGGTGCTCATCGGTGGTTCCCCTCCAGGGTGCGCGCCGGAAGGGGCGCGAGGGACTGGCCGCAGCTGCGGCCATTACGGCGATCATAGTGCCGCATATGCGAGCGATAAATCCCCTGTCGGTTTGCACAGGCGGGAGCCGGCGCGGGCCTCCGGACTGCTGTGGGATGGCTCAAAACGGGTGCGGGGGCACATGGCGGGGGCGCTCGGCGGGGTGGGTCGTGCGGGTGTGAGGCGGGTCGTGCCGGTGGGGCGGGGCGGGGCGTGGCGGGTCGCGCCGGTGGGGCGGGGCGGGGCGTGGCGGGTCGCGCGGGTCATGCCGGCGGGGCCGGAGGGGGCGCGCGGAAATTGCGTCGCGCCGTCGGTGGTCGAACGGACAGAGTGGTGGCCGTCCGTACACGCGGCCGGGTTGGTCGCAAGCACCGCCGCGGCCGAACCGAGGGGAGGAGTCCTTCCATGTCCACGCTGCGCGTCACCGCGGAGAAGCTGACCGTCCTGGAGCACCCGAACGCCGATGCCCTGGAGCTCGCGCAGGTCGGCCTCTACCGGGCGGTGGTCGCCAAGGGCATGTACCGGACCGGGGACCACGCCGTCTACATCCCCGAACAGTCCGTCCTGCCCGATGAGTTGATCGAGGAGCTCGGCCTGACCGGCAAGCTGGCCGGCGCCCGGGCGAACCGGGTGAAGGCGGTACGGCTGCGCGGCGAGCTGTCCCAGGGCATCGTCTGCCGGCCCGCCGCACTCGCCGGCACCGACCTGGCCGCCGCGGCCGAGCGCGGCGAGGACTTCGCCGAACTGCTCGGGGTCGTCAAGTGGCAGCCGCCGGTGCCCACGTCGATGAGCGGCGACGTGGTCAGCGCGCCCGACCTGCTGCCCTGGGTGGACATCGAGAACCTCAAGCGCTACCCCGACGCCTTCGAGCCGGGCGAGCCGGTGGTGCTGACCGAGAAGCTGCACGGCAGCTGCTGCCTGGTCACGTACGTCGCCGCCACCGGCGAGGTGCAGGTGTCGTCCAAGGGCATCGGCGCGCAGGGGCTGGCGCTGGTCGAGGACGAGCGCAACCTCTACTGGCGGGCGGTGCGCGCCTACGGCATCCCGGCCGCCGCCGCCCGGCTGGCGGAGCGCCTCGGGGCGGAGCGGGTCGGCGTCTTCGGCGAGGTCTTCGGCGAGGGCGTGCAGGACCTGGGCTACGGCTCCTCGGCGCGCACCGAGCGGCCCGGCTACGCGGCCTTCGACGTCTCGGCCGTGGTGGACGGGCAGCTGAACTGGTTCTCGGCGGCCGAACTGCTGGACGGCGAGCTGCCGTTGGTGCCGGAGCTGTGGCGCGGGCCGTTCGACCCGGAGACCGTCCTGGGGTTCGCCCGGGGCAAGGAGAGCGTCTCCGGGCGTGAACTGCACCTGCGCGAGGGCGTGGTGGTGCGGCCGGTCACCGAGCGCTGGAGCCCGGTGCTCGGCGGGCGGGCGATCGCCAAGGTGGTCAGCGACGCTTACCTGACCCGCAAGGGGGGCACCGAATACGAGTGAGACGGGTCCGGATCCGGCCGGGCAGGTCGGCCCGTCGGTGGGTCCGGGCGCGGCTCCTTTCGGTGCTGACCGCCCGTCGGAAGCGGCGGCGGGCACACCCCTGTACAGAAGGAGTGCCGATGACCATCGAACTCGTCCCCGTTCGGGCCCCCGGGCTCGCGCCCGCCCCCACCTCCGCGATACCCGTCCCGGCGGGGAACCGCCTGGTCGGCTCGCTGTTCGACCTCACCCGCCGCCCGCTGCGCAGCTACCTCGCGGCCCGCCGCGACCACGGCGACGTGGTGCGCTTCCAGGCCGGGCCGCCCGGGCTGCGCGCCGACTTCTACGGCGTGTTCTCGCCGGAGGGCGTCCGGCAGGTGCTGGCCGTCGAGGCGGCCAACTTCCGCAAGGAGGACCCCTTCTACGACGAGTTGCGGACCAGTGTCGGCAACGGGCTGCTGACCAGCCAGGACGCCGAATACCAGCGCCAACGCCGCATGGTGCAGCCGCTGTTCACCCGGCGCCGGGTGGACGGCTACGCGGACGCGCTCGCGCAGGAGGCGCAGTCGCTCGCCGAGCGCTGGCGGGCGGTGCCCGGCGGGGTGGTGGACGCGGCGGAGGAGACGTCCCGGTTCGCCCTGCGGGCGGTCGCGCGGATCCTCTTCGGTGCCGACGTGGAGGAGGCGATAGCGGTGGTGCACCGCAGCTTCCCGGTGCTCGGCGAGTACGTGAAGGAGCGCGGCTACGCCCCGGTCCGCCTCCCGCGCACCTGGCCGACCCCGGCCAACCGGCGCGGTGCCGAGGCACAGCGGGCGCTGTACGGGGTCTGCGACCGGATCATCGCCGAACGGGCCGCGCGAGGCGGCGGCGACGAGGACGCGGACGACCTGCTCACCCTGCTCGGACGGGCCCGCGACGAGGACGGCGGGCGGCTGGACCCGGCCGAACTCCGCGACCAGGTCCTGGTGTTCCTGCTCGCCGGGCACGAGACCACGGCCACCGCGCTGGCCTTCGCGCTGCACCTGCTGGCGATGCACCCCGAGCAGCGGCGGCTCGCCCGGGAGGAGGCGCGGACCGTCCTGGCGGGGCGGGCACCGACGGCGGCGGACCTGGAGGCGCTGCCCTACATCACCCGGGTGCTGAAGGAGGCGATGCGGCTCTACCCGTCGGCGGCCCTGGGCGGGCGGCGGGCGGTCGCGGAGACCGTCATCGACGGGTACGTGATCCCGGCCGGGGCGCAGGTCGTGGTCGCGCCGCTGGTCACCCACCGGCACCCGGACCACTGGGTGGACCCGGAGCGCTTCGACCCGGACCGCTTCCTCCCGGAGGCGGAACGGGCCCGGCACCGCTACGCCTGGTTCCCGTTCGGTGGCGGACCGCGGGCCTGCATCGGGCAGCACTTCTCGATGCTGGAGGCGGTGCTGGCGTTGGGGGTGCTGCTGCGGGACTTCGAGGTGGAGGCGGTGGACCGGCGGGTGGCGCTCGCCCAGGGGATCACGCTGCGGGCGGCGAGCCCGATGCGGATCCGGGTGACGGCGAGCCGCTGACGGCCAGCGGCTGACAGTCTGACAGCGTGCGGCCGACAGCCAACAGCCGACAGCCGACAGAGTTCAGCGGACAGATGACAGATTTCAAACTCTGTCATCTGTCCGCTGTCGTTTGTGCACAGCTCCCCGCACGCCGTCCGCCGCGCTGGACGCCCTCTGGGTAGACGACAGGGCCATCGGAACACATCAACCGCTCCCTGCGGGCAGCTTTTCAGATCTTTGTCTGACCGATTCCGGCCCCTCGGTAGCGTCCCACGCACCCCAGGCCGGAAGCGCACATGTGGTTGGCATATGCCATTCGTGTGCAGTCCGCCCGGCCCGGGGCGCCCGGGCGCACCGCGTACCGCCCCCGGGCCCGACCGGTCGACCGGAGGTCCCATGGGCACTCTCAACCATCTCAGCCTCGGCTGGCTGACCCCCGCCCTCTCGTACCTGATGGCCTGCACCGGCGCCGCCCTCGGCCTGCGCTGCACGCTGCGGGGACTGGCCGCGAGCGGTCCGGCCCGGCGGAACTGGCTGATCACGGCTGCCGCCGCGATCGGCTCCGGCATCTGGACCATGCACTTCGTCGCCATGTTCGGCTTCACCGTCGACGGCACCGAGCTGCGCTACAACGTGCCGCTGACCGTCCTCAGCCTCGTGGTCGCGGTGCTGGTCACCGGCCTCGGCCTGACCGTGGTCTGCTACGGCCGGCACCGCGGCCTCTCCCTGCTCTCCGGCGGCGTCACCACCGGTCTCGGCGTCGCCGCGATGCACTACCTGGGCATGGCCGCCCTGCGGATGCACGGGGGACTGCACTACGACGCCGGGACGGTCGCGCTGTCCGTGCTGATCGCGGTCGGCGCCGCGACCGCCGCGCTCTGGGCCGCCGTCACCATCCGCAACGTGTACACGGCTGCGGCCGCCGCGATGGCCATGGGCCTCGCCGTCAGCTGCATGCACTACACCGGCATGGCCGCCGTCCACGTCCGACTGGAGCCGACCCGGACCGTTCTCGGCGGGGTCAGCCCGATGGAGTTCGTCTTCCCGCTCGCCGTCGGCCTCGGCTCGTTCCTCTTCCTCGCTTCGGCCTTCGTGGCACTCTCGCCGACCGCCCAGGAGCGGGCCGGCTACCGGGAGGCGGGCGAACTGGCCGTGGAGGAGGTCCCCGCCGCGCCCCCATACCCCGAACGCGCGTGGCACGAGCCCACCCCGGCGGCCGGCGGGCGGCGCGACGCCGAGCGGCACGACCGCGCAGCCTGAGCCGCACCTTCGCGCCCTCGCACCGCCCGCCCGCCCGCTCCCGGTCCGGCCCCGCAGCCTCCGCCCACCCGGCCTCCGCCCTCCCCGCCCGAAAGGCTCCTCACCCATGCGAGAAGACCGCGGTACCGCCCCCGGTACCCGCCGGGGTGCCCATGCCGGGCCGCCCGCCCGTTCGCCGCGCCCCGGCCCGTGGTTGCGCGGGCTGCGCCCCCGGACCGTCCGCGCCCGGATCATCGCCCTGCTGATGGTCCCGGTCGTCTCCGTCATCGCCCTGTGGGGGTTCGCCACCGTCACCACCGCCCAGGGCGTCTGGGGCCTGATGCGCCAGCGCGACGCCCAGCGCACGCTGCTCACGCCGGTCGCGGAGACGGTCGCCGGGCTGCAGGCCGAACGCACCGCCGTCGGTCAGCTGTTGGCGGCCCCAGCGGCCCCAGCGGCCCCAGCGGCCCCAGCGGCTCCGGCAGCCCCAGCAGCCCCGGCGGCGATCCCGGCGATCCCGGCGACCGCCCCCAGCGCCGCCCGGGAGAGCGCCCTGCGCGAGGCGGCGGCGGCCACCGACCGGGCGCTCGCCCCGCTCTTCCCGGACCCCCGCCGACCCGACCGGGGCTACAACCGCGCCGACGCCCAGGGCCTGGGCGGTGAGGCGGCCGCCCGGCTGGACGCCCTCGGCGGTTCGCTCGCGACCCTGCCCGCACTGCGCGACCGGGTCCTGGCCAGGAGCGTCGGCTGGCCCGAGGCGTACGCGGCGTACGGCGAGGCGGTGGACCGGGCGCTCGCCGCCGCCGGCGCCGTCGCTCCCTTCCAGGAGCGCCAGGCGGCCGCCGACGCGCGGGTGCTGCTGGAGCTGGCCCGGTCCCGCGAACTGCTCTCCCGCGAGGACGCGTTGCTGCGCGCTGCCCAGCTGTCGGGCGGGCTCGGCGACGACCAGCTGCGGGAGTTCTCCGGCGCGGCCTTCGCCCGGCGCGAGTTCGAGCGGGGCGCCGCCGCCGACCTGCGCTCCGTCGACCGGGCGGAGCTGCTCGCCGTCACCGGGGGCCAGGACCACCGCGAGCTGGCCGGGTACGAGGACAGGGTGCGGACGGCCGCCGACGGCCGGGCGGCGGTCGCGGCGGTGCCGGCCGACCGCTGGGCGATGGTCGCGGGCAACGTGGCCGGTGCCCTGCGGGGCGTCGAGGACCGGGCCGGAAGGCTTGCCGCCGAGCGCCAGGACCCGTACGCACTGGGCCTGTTCACCCCGGCCGGGATGGCCGTGTTGCTCGGTCTGGTCGGCGTGGTGGCCTCGCTGGTGATCTCGGTGCAGATCGGGCGCGGGCTGGTCACCGAGCTGATCGGCCTGCGCAACTCGGCACTTGAGCTGGCCGGGCGCAAACTGCCCGCGACCATGCGGAAGTTGCGTGCGGGCGAGGAGGTGGACATCGAGGCCGAGGCGCCCCGGCCGGTGGGGCGGGGCGACGAGATCGGCCAGGTGCACCGGGCGCTGGGGACCGTCCAGCGGGCGGCGGTCACGGCGGCGGTCGAACGGGCCGAGGTGCTCTCCGGAGTGTCCGGGGTGTTCGTCAACCTCGCGCGCCGCAGCCAGGTCCTGGTGCACCGCCAACTCACCCTGCTGGACGCGATGGAGCGCCGTACCGAGGATCCGTCCGAGCTCGCCGACCTGTTCCGGCTGGACCACCTCACCACCCGGATGCGCCGCCACGCCGAGGGCCTGATCATCCTCTCCGGGGCGGCCCCCGGTCGGGGCTGGCGCCGTCCCGTCCCCCTGGTGGACGTGGTGCGCGCGGCCGTCTCGGAGGTCGAGGAGTACGCCCGGGTCGAGGTCCACCCGCTGCCGCGCGCCGCGGTGGTCGGCCACGCCGTCGCCGACCTCACCCACCTGGTGGCCGAACTGGTCGAGAACGCCACCGGGTTCTCGCCGCCGCACACCCGGGTGCACATCCGGGGCGAACGGGTCGGCAACGGCTTCGCGCTGGAGATCGAGGACCGCGGCCTCGGCATGGGCCCGGAGGTGCTGGCGGCGGCCAACCGCCGGATCGCCGCCGCCGAGCAGACCGACCTCTTCGACAGCGACCGGCTCGGCCTGTTCGTGGTCAGCCGGCTCGCCCGGCGGCAGGACGTCAAGGTCTCGCTGGTCACCTCCGCGTACGGCGGCACCACGGCGGTGGTCCTGCTGTCGACCGCGCTGCTGGCCGACGAGGCGGCGGCGGTGGGGGCCGAGGACGTGCGGTACGGCTTCGAGCCGGTCGCGCCTCCGCTGCCTTCGGCGGCGGCGTCGGGCGGCACGGCGTCGGGTGGCACGGTGGCGTCGGGTGCCGCCCCGACCGGCGCGTCGGGTGCCGCGTCTGGTGCCGCGGCGGTCGGAGCAGGACCGGTGGAGCCGGTGCTCGCCGATCGGGCGGATCACCGCGCTGTCCCGGAGCGGGAGTTCACCCCGGAGCACGGCCGTGCGGAGCGGTCGGCGGGCGGTCCGGGCAGTGGCCCGAACGGTGGCTCGCCGGGTCTCCCGACCGGCGTCTCGGGACACCTGGGACACCTGGGACACCCGGGGCACCCCGGGCGCCGGGATGAACCGGGGCACCGGGAGCACCCGCAGGGCGGGACGAGTGACGGGCTTCCGGCGGCGGGTGGGCCGCCGCCGGAGGGTGGGGCGCTGCTGCCGTTCGGTGTCCGGGGCAGTGCCCCCGGGCCGGTGCGCCGCACCCCCTTCCGGGCCTCCGGTGCCCGGGAGGCCGGTCCGGCTGCGGAGGGGCGCGCGGGTGCGGCCGCCCGTCCGCAGTCCGGGCCGCCGCAGCCGTACGGCGCGGAGCCGTACGGTCAGGGCTCCCTCGCGGAGCCGGTACCCGGACCGGCCACGGACGGTTCCGGCTCGGACGGCGTCGGATCGCGTGGCCCCGGCTCGGACGGTCCCCGCTCGGGCTGCCACCAACTCGGCCAGGGGCCTGAGGAGTTGCCGCGCCGGACCCGCCAGGCGAGCCTCGCGCCGCAGCTGCGCGAGGCCCCGGCCCGTCCGCCTGCGCACAGGGGCCGTACGGCTGCCTCCTCCTCCGTCCTCGCCTCCGCCGGGCCGGGTTCCGGGGGCGGTTCCGGCGACGGCTTCGGTGCGGCGGGCCGCAGCCCCGAGGAGGCGCGGGCGGCGATGTCCGCGTTCCAGAACGGATGGGCGCGCGGTCTGCACCCGGAAGGCCGGCGGGACGGGCAGCCCGCCGACCCTCCGCAGCCGCCGCGGGCGCACCACCCCCAATCCCCGTCCCGATCCGAAGGAGAGCGTCCGTGATCGCCACCACCCACCGCGCGGGAGCGCTGAACTGGCTCCTGGACGAGCTGGTCCAGCGCGCCCCCGAGCTGCGCTTCGCCGTGATGCTCTCCGCCGACGGCCTGGCCATGGGCACCTCGGCCGGACTGGCGCGGGAGGACGGAGAGCACCTGGCGGCCGTCGCCTCCGGATTCCACAGCCTTGCCAAGGGAGCGGGCCGGCACTTCGGTGCGGGCGAAGTCCGCCAGACCATGGTCGAGTTGGAGGGCGGCTACCTGCTGGTCGCGGCGGCCGGGGAGGGTACCTGCCTCGCCGTGTTCGCCACCTCCCGGGCCGACCTCGGCCTGATCGCCTACGAGATGGCCAGGCTGGTCCGCCGGGTCGGGGAGCATTTGGGCGCCCCGCCGCGGGCGGTGGGCGGCCGGTGAATCCGGTGCCCCGCCCGTACCGGGGGCGACATCCGGAGCACCCGGGGGTCGACCCCGACGGGCAGCCCCGCAACCCGCTCGCCGCGGCCCACCGGGCGCGCTGGTACGACGACGAGGCCGGGCCGATGGTCCGCCCGTACGCGATGACCAGGGGGCGCACCGGGGCCGGGGAGCAGCAGTTCGACCTGATCGCCGTGGTGGTCACCGAGCCGCCCGACCCGACGCTCCTGCCCGGCGTGCCCGAGCCGCCGGTCGGCCCGGAACAGGCGCACATCCTGGCGCTGTGCCGGGGCACCCCGCTGTCCGTGGCCGAGCTGGCCGCCGACCTCGACCTGCCGGTGGGTGTCGTGCGGGTGCTGCTCGGCGATCTGCTGACGGCCGGGCTCATCCGGGTCCGCCGTCCCGTCCCGCCCGCCCTGCTCCCCGACGAGCGCATCCTCCAGGAGGTCATCCGTGGACTCCGCGCACTCTGACCACCCGTCCGCATCGTCCGCACCGCGCGTACCGTCCGCACCGCGCGTACCGTCCGCACCGCGCGTACCGTCCGCACCGCGCGTACCGTCCGCACCGCGCGTACCGTCCGACCCCCTCGGCCTGTCCGATCCGTACGGCGGGCCGGATCCGTACGGCGGGCCGGATCCGTTCGACGCCGAGGATCCCGACGGCACCGTGCTCGCGCTCAAGATCCTGGTGGCGGGCGGCTTCGGGGTCGGCAAGACGACGCTGGTCGGCGCGGTCAGCGAGATCCGGCCGCTGCGCACCGAGGAGCGGCTGAGCGAGGCCGGGCGCGAGGTGGACGATCTGGACGGTGTGGAGCGGAAGACCACCACCACGGTGGCGATGGACTTCGGGCGGATCACCATCCGCGAGGGGCTGGCGGTCTACCTGTTCGGCACCCCCGGGCAGGACCGGTTCTGGTTCCTCTGGGACGAGTTGGCCCAGGGGGCGCTCGGTGCGGTGGTGCTCGCCGACACCCGCCGGCTGACCGACTGCTTCCCGGCCGTCGACTTCTTCGAGCACCGGGGCATCCCGTTCGTGGTCGCGGTGAATCGTTTCGCCGGGACGCGGGAGTTCGGCCCGGAGGACGTCGCCCGCGCGTTGGACCTGGATGCCGGGACACCCGTGCTGCTGTGTGACGCGCGCCGCCGGGCCTCGGGCAAGGAGGTGCTGATCAACCTGGTCGAGCACGCGGGCCGGGTGCACGCCGCCCGGCTGCTCGCGGACGTCTCGCCGGTGGGCTGAGACGGTGGCGGCGGAGGTGCAGCGGGCGGGCGGCGGACAAATGACGGCTGACAGATGACAGATGACAGCTTTCGAAATCTGTCAGCCGTCATCTGTCAGCCGTCGACCGCCGGTTCTGTCAGCGGTTCAGCAGTGCCTCAGCTGTGCCACTGGAACACGATCCGCGTCCAGGTGGACCCGGGACACTTGCCCCAGACCGCCCAGGCCTCCGGTCGCGCGCCGATCCACAGGCCGGTGGTGTGCGAGCCGTCGGCGCAGTAGGTGATGGTGCGCAGCCGCCCGGAGTAGACGTTGCAGTAGCCCTCCCAGCGCCAGCCGTAGTTGCCGGTGATGACGCAGTGGTAGGCCTCGGACGTGATGGTGTTCCAGGCCTCGGCGGCCCCGGGGGTGACGGAGCGGGTCCCGGCCGTCGCCGCGGCGGCCGGCAGGGCGGTGGCCCCGAGTGCGCCGAGGGCGGCCGTGGCGGCCAGCCCGAACGTGGCGATCTTCCTGGCGATGCAGCCTCGCACGGTGGTTCTCCTTGCTGAGGGGTTCTCGTCGGGCGGGTGTCCCGGACGTCGGGATGTCCGCGCGGTCCGAACGCGGATCGCGCGGTCCGAGCGGAGGTGAATTCCCGCCCCCCGTACGACTGGTGACGTGTTGCACACGAATGACTGCGCACAGTGAGACGACGAACTATGATGTGACCTGTGTCACAAGTAATCCGGTTGGCTCATGGTTCCTGCGGCCAGGACTGACCGGGTTCTCGGAGTGCCGATTTCCGGGGAGAGCGGCATGGCGGATTGCAGCGGTCGGAATGAGGGCGGCGGCGGACGGGAAAGGGACTTCGGTCCCAACGGGAGCGGCGGTCAATCGGCCGAATTCAACCAGGTGTTCACGGATCTGCTGCCCAGACTCCAGCAGGCGGCGGCCTCGCTCGCCGGCGGTCCGGCCGGTGCGGGGGACGTCGTCCACGACGCGTACCTCAGGATCGCCCGTCGGCCGGAGCGCTTCCTCGGCCATCCACAGCCGTACGCCTACGCGTTCACCACGATGGTCAACATCCTGCGCGACCAGTGGCGCCGGGAGCGCCGGCGGGTGTCGATGCCCGAGGTGCCGGAGACGGGCGACATCGGCGAGCGGGACCGGGGGCTGCCCGACCTCCGGGCCGGTGGGATGGCCGAGTTGCAGGCGCGGTGGGAGGTGATGCGGCTGCTCGGCTTCCTGACCGTCAAGCAGGCCCGTGCGGTGGTGCTGGTCGACCTCGACGGCTACAGCGTCGACGAGGCCGCCGAGCTGCTCGGGCTGCACCGCAGCACGCTGGCGGTCACCCGGCGCCGCGCCCACGGTCGGCTGCGCGCCGTCGTCCAGCGGGAGCGCGAGCGTGACGGGGAGTGCGGTCGGGAGCGCGGTCGGGAGCGCGATCGGGAACACGCGCGGGAGCGGGAGCGGAGCTGAGGGCGCGGTGGCGGGCGGGCGACCGCCGCGCCACCCCGACGCACCGAACCGTCGGCAAGTCGGCTCGGGCGCTGCCCCGGCCCGTACCCTGCGAATCGTGATCACGTACGAGGACGGCGGCCTGCGCGCACTGGCCGAGGACGGCCGCTGGCCCGAGCTGCTCGCCGCCTACCGGCAGGGCCGCGCGGCTGCCGTGGCGGAGGCGGGGGAGGAGGCCGCGGCGGCGCTGACGGCTCCGCTCGGCCACCTGATCGCCTACGCGGCGCCGCCCGAGCTGGCCGTCCGGCTGTTCGACCGGGAGGGTGGCGCGGGGACGGCCGCCGGGGTGGCCGACCATGACGCCGGTCCGCTCTGGGAGGTGCTGGCGACCAGGCACTCCTGGCTGCGGCTGGCCCCGCTGCTCGGTCCGGCCCCGGTGCGACGGCTGGTCGCACACACCAGGGCGCTGCTCGGCGAGGACCTCTCGCACACGGCCGAGCCCGATCCGGAGGGCGTGCCACTGCGTCTGGAGCCGTGGGAGGCGGCGGGCTGGGGCGAGACGGCCCGGGTGCGGGAGTACCTGCCCGGCGGGGGCGCGCGCAGTGCGCTGCTGACCCTGCCGGCCAGCCGGGAGGGCCTGGGCGAGGTGGAACTGCCCCCGGCGGCGCAGCCGGGTGGCCGGCCGGCCGGACCGCGGGTCGCCCGGGCGCTGGCCGGGCTGGGCGCGCTCGCGCCGTGGGCGCAGACGGCCTGCGTCCGCGGCCAGGCCCCGGCGGCGGCCGCCCTGCTGGCCCGCGACCGGCGGGTGGTCGGAGGCTATCTGCCGTTCGCGCTCGCCTACCCGGCGCTGGTGCGGGCCGCCGCCGTGGGACGGTCGCGGGGCTGTGCGCACGGGAGGCTGGGGCTGTGGCGGGCGCTGGCGGCGGTGGCCGGGGCGGACGGTCAGGGCGGTGCGAGCAGTACGGACGGTGCGGGCGGGACGGACGGCGCGGATCGTGCGGGCGGGACGGACCGGGGCGAGGTGAACGCGCTGGTGGCCCGGATGCGCTGCTTCACCTGGCAGGAACCGTCGGCCGGACTGCACCATCTGCACATCGCGCTGGAGGACCCGGCCAGTGGGGTGGCCTGGGTGGTCAGCGGCTCGCAGGAGTTGTGACGTGCCGGCCGGACTGCCGCCGGACCGAAAGCCGGACGGAAGCCGGGGGGAAAGACGAAACCCTGGTCCGGCGCCGATTCCGGGGGTTGGTGGGAGGCGCCGGACCAGGGAGTGAGGGGGTGCCGCCGGGCTCAGACGCCGACGGGGGAGGTCCCCTGAGGGGTTCCCTGCGGGGTTCCGTGGCCGGTTCCCTGGGCGGGGACGTCCTCCGGGGCGTCGGTCGTGGAGCCGTCCGCCGCGCCGGCGGGCCCGGCGGGCGCACCGTGGGCGTCGACCAGCGTCAGTTCGTCGAACGGCAGCTCGCCGGCCAGCACCTGCCGGGCCCGTGCGGCGTCGAGCTCGCCGGTCCAGTGCCCGATGAGCACGGTCGCGACGGCGTTGCCCGCGAAGTTGGTGAGCGCGCGGGCCTCCGACATGAAGCGGTCGATGCCGACGATCAGTCCCACGCCGTCCACCAGTGCGGGCTTGTGCGACTGGAGTCCGCCCGCGAGGGTGGCCAGTCCGGCGCCGGTGACCCCGGCCGCGCCCTTGCTCGCGATCACCATGAAGACCAGCAGTGAGAGCTGCTCGCCGAGCGACATCGGCTTGTCCATCGCCTCGGAGATGAAGATCGAGGCCATGGTCAGGTAGATGGCGGTGCCGTCGAGGTTGAAGCTGTAGCCGGTCGGCACGGTGATGCCGACGACGGGGCGGCTGACGCCCAGGTGCTCCATCTTGGCGATCAGGCGGGGCAGCGCGCTCTCGGACGAGGAGGTGGAGAGGATCAGCAGGAACTCGCGGCCGAGGTACTTCAGCAGCGCGAAGACGTTGACCCCGGCGACCAGGCGCAGCAGCGTGCCCAGCACCACGACGACGAACAGCACGCAGGTGACGTAGAAGCCGATCATGATGACGGCCAGGCTCTTCAGCGCGGCGGTGCCGGTGGCGCCGACGACGGCGGCCATCGCCCCGAAGGCGCCGATCGGCGCGACCCACATGATCATCGACATGACCCGGAAGACCAGGCGCTGCACGTGCTCGATCCCGCGCAGCACCGGCGCGCCGGCCGCGCCCATCGCCTGCAGCGCGAAGCCGGTGAACAGGGCGACCAGCAGGGTCTGGAGGACCTTGCCCTGGGTGAGGGCGGAGAACAGGGTCTCGGGGATCATCCCGAGCAGGAAGTCGGTGGTCGACTGGGCACCGCCGGCGGCCGCCTGGGCGTGGCCGGACTTGGCGAGCGCGGCGGTCAGGTGCAGGCCGCCGCCGGGCTCCAGGAGGTTGCCGACGACCATGCCGATGGCCAGCGCGACGGTCGACATGGCGAGGAAGTAGCCGATGGCGAGGCCGCCGACCTTGCCGACCTTCGCGGCCTTGGTCACCGAGCCGATGCCCAGGACGATGGTGCAGAAGATCACCGGGCTGATCATCATCTTGATCAGGTTGACGAAGCCCGTGCCGACCGGCTTCAGCTCCACGGCGAACCCTGGGGCGGCCAGACCGACCACGACGCCCGCGACCACCGCGGCGATCACCGCGATGTAGAGGTAGTGGGTCCGGTCCTTGCGTCTGGGTCCCGCCGCCGGGGCGGCTCCAGCGATCGACATCTGCGGCTCCCTTGCCGTGCAGTCCTGGTGGCCCCGGGGGATGGGCCGCTCCGACTATGGGCCCCGAAGTGACGGAGGTCACGTTTGCGTTCATAGAGTTCACGAACGCGGCGGACGGCCGGGACCGCCCGGACGGCGGGCCCGCGAAGGGTGCGGGCCGGGCGGGCCCCCGGGGTGTCCGGGGGCGTGGTGCACACTGGCAGGCATGTCCGAGCGCACCGCCCCCACCGCCCCGCGCCGCCGCTCGCACCGGCCGACGGGCCGCGGAGCCCGGCGGCTGCCTCCGGGTCCGCCCCGGCATCCGGCCCGCCGGCTGCCCCGCGGGCTGTCCCGGAGCCTGGTCCGATGCCTGGTCCGATGCCTGCCCCGGCGCCTGGTCCGCAGTCTGGCCGGGCAACTCTTCGTCGTCCAGGTGGTGATCGTCGCCGCCGTGGTCGCCGGTGGCGCGGTGCTCGCGTACCTCTTCACCGCCGATCGCGCCGAGGACGCCGCCCGCCGCCAGGTCACCGCGGTCGCGCATGCCGTCGCGGACTCGCCGTCCGTCCGGGCCGCGGTCGCCGGTCCGGACCCGACCTCGGTGCTCCAGCCGTACGTGGAGCAGGTGCGGGCGGACACCGGGGTCTCCTTCATCACCGTCATGGACACCGACGGCGTGCGCTGGACCCACCCGCTGCCCGAGCAGATCGGGCGGACCTACCTCGGGCACATCGACTGGGCGCTCGCCGGGCAGACCCGCAGTGAGACGTACACCGGCACGCTCGGCCCGTCCGTGCGGGTGGTCGCCCCGGTGTGGGACGACCGGCACCGGGTGGTCGCGCTGGTCAGCGCGGGTCTCACGGTGGAGTCGATCTCCGCACAGCTGAGCGGCCCGCTGCTCGCCCTGGTCGGCGTGGCGGTGGCCGCGCTCGCGGTCGGTGGCGTCGGCACCTACCTCGCCAACTCCCGACTGCGGCGGCACACCCACGGGATGGGGCCGGACGAGCTGAGCCACCTCTACGAGTACCACCAGGCCACCCTGCACGCGGTGCGCGAGGGACTGGTGCTGCTGGACCGCTCGCACCAGGTGGTGCTGTGCAACGACGCGGCCCGGGAACTGCTCGGCCTGGCAGGCGAATTGGACGGCCGTCCGGTGGCGGATCTGGGGCTTCCGGAGGCACTGGTGGCGGCCGTACTGGGGGAGGAGCCGGTCCGGGACGAGGTGCACCTGACCGCCGAGCGGGTCGTGGTGCTGAACACCTCCACCATCGGCACCGGCACCGGTCTCGGCCAGGTGGTCACCCTTCGGGACCACACCGAACTCCAAGCGCTCAGCGGCGAGTTGGACTCGGTTCGCGATTTCACCGAGGCGCTCGGCGCGCAGGCGCACGAGGCCGCCAACCGCCTGCACGCGGTGGTATCGCTGATCGAACTCGGCCGCCACGAACAGGCGGTGGAGTTCGCCACCGCCGAGCTCGAACTCGCCCAACAGCTCACCGACCGGGTGGTCGCGGCGGTGAGCGAGCCGGTCCTGGCCGCCCTGCTGCTCGGCAAGGCGGCGCAGGCCGCCGAACGAGGAGTGGAGTTGACCCTCACCGAGGACAGCCGGATCGACGACGGGGTGCTGCCGCCCGGGCTCCCCGCACGGGACCTGATCACCGTGCTCGGCAACCTGATCGACAACGCCGTGGACGCCGCCATCGCCGGTGCGGCCGAGAGCCCCGTCCCGCCGGAGGTCACCGTCACGGCACGGGTCGCCCGCGGCCGGGACTGCGGAGGGCCGGGCCGCAGCGCCCACGGCGACGAGAACGGGGACGGGGACCGGGGCGGGGGCGGGGGCGGCAACGGCGTCAGCGGCGGTGGCGCGGCGGCGGTGGCCGGTGACTTCCTGCTGCTGCGGGTCGCCGACACCGGTGCGGGCATCGACCCGGGCGCGGTCGAGGACGTCTTCCGGCGTGGCTGGAGCACCAAGCAGGACGGCCACGGGCACGGGCACGGGCTCGGGCTGGCGCTGGTCGCCCAGGCCGCCCGGCGCAACGGCGGCACCGTCGAGGTCGGGCGGGAGCGAGGCGCCGTGCTCACGGTGCGACTGCCGCTGGCCGGACGGCCGGGAGAGGCCGTCGGCGACCAGGGGGAGTCCATCCGGCGGCCGGGGGAGTCCCCCGGCCGGGAGCAGGAAGGGGCGCTGGTGTGACCGGTACCGCCGACACCCCCGCCGCGACGGGCATCTCGGTCCTGGTGGTCGAGGACGACCCGGTGGCCGCTGCCGCGCACACCCTGTACGTCCGGCGCGAGCCCGGCTTCCACGCCGCGGGGACCGTCCACAGCTGCGCCGACGCGCTGCGCTTCCTGGACCGGGCCCGCGCCGCCGGCACGCCCGTCGACCTCACCCTGCTCGACCTCTACCTCCCGGACGGCCACGGGCTCCAGCTCTGCCGCACGCTGCGCGCGGCCGGTCACAGCACCGACGTCATCGCGGTGACCTCGGCCCGCGACCTCGCCATGGTCCGGCAGGCGGTCTCCGCGGGCGTCGTGCAGTACCTGCTGAAACCGTTCAGCGCGGCCGCCCTGCACGACCGCCTGGAGCGCTACGCCCGGTACCGCGACAGCCTCGGGCGCACCGGCGAGGCGACCGGGCAGGAGGAGGTCGACCAGGCGTTCGCGCTGCTCCGCACGCCGGAGCGCAGCACCCTGCCCAAGGGGCTGAGCGCGCCCACCCTGGACACCGTCGCCTCGGTGCTGCGCGAGGCGGCCGCCGGGCTGTCGGCCGCGGCCGCGGGCGCCGCCGCCGGGGTCTCGCGGATCACCGCGCGGCGCTACCTGGAGCACCTGGTGGAGACCGGGTGCGCGGTGCGGGAGCCCCAGTACGGGAGTGTCGGGCGGCCGGAGCTCTGCTACCGCTGGAGGGGGCGGGCCTGACGGCCGCCGGGGGTGAGGCGGCATGGGTCGGCGGTCGGGATGGGTCGGAATGGGTTGGCGAGGGCCCGGCCCCGGGCCGTGACCCTTCCGCGCGATGCTCGTTGGATGAACCGGGGGAGGTTCACTCACTCGGGTGGTTCCGGAGGCCCCGGGGCGTTCCTCCAGGTCAAGGGCAGTAAAGTTAGGCTAACCTAACTTCCCCTGGGGGTTTCTCGTGTCACTCGCTGCCGTACCCGTCCAGGCCGCCTCCGGAGCCCCGGCCGCCGGTGAAGCCATCCTGCGCCGTCAGCGCGTCCGCGAGTCCGCCGCCAGAACGTACGCCCGCTCCTTCCCGATCGTCCCGGTCCGCGCCCACGGCATGACCGTCGAGGGCGCCGACGGGAGGCGCTACCTCGACTGCCTCTCCGGCGCCGGCACGCTCGCCCTCGGGCACAACCACCCGGTGGTGCTGGAGGCGATCCGCCGCACCCTCGACAGCGGTGCCCCGCTGCACCTGCTCGACCTCGCCACCGCGGAGAAGGACGACTTCACCAGCGCGCTGTTCGAGAGCCTGCCCGCGGAGTTCGCCGCCCGTGCCCGGGTGCACTTCTGCGGACCGGCCGGGACGGACGCCGTCGAGGCCGCCCTCAAGCTGATGCAGACCGCCACCGGCCGCTCCGGCGCGCTCGCCTTCACCGGCGCGTACCACGGCATGACCGCCGGCGCCCTCGCGCTCACCGGCAACGTCGCCGTCAAGGAGCCGCTGCCGAGCGGTGGCGAAGTCGCCCGGCTGCCCTTCCCCTACGGCTACCGCTGCCCGTTCGGGGTCGGCGGCGACGCGGGCGCCGGCCTCGCCGCGACCTACGTGGAGCGGCTGCTGGACGACCCCTCGGGCGGCGTGGTCCCGCCGGCCGCGATGATCCTGGAGGCCGTCCAGGGTGAGGGCGGGGTCGTCCCCGCGCCCGACGGCTGGCTGCGCGAGATGCGCCGGATCACCGCCGAGCGCGGCATCCCGCTGATCGTCGACGAGGTGCAGACCGGAGTCGGCCGCACCGGCGCGATGTGGGCGATCGAGCACAGCGGCATCGTCCCAGACGCCATGGTCCTCTCCAAGGCCATCGGCGGCAGCCTGCCGCTCGCCGTCGTCGTCTACCGCGAGGACTACGACGGCTGGCGGCCCGGCGCCCACACCGGCACCTTCCGCGGCAACACCCTCGCCATGGCCGCCGGGGCCGCGACGCTGCGCCACGTCGCGGCGAACGGGCTGGCCGAGCGGGCCGCCGCCGTCGGCGAGCGGATGACGGCCCGGCTGCGCGAACTCGCCGTCGAACTACCGGTGATCGGCGACGTGCGCGGCCGGGGGCTGATGCTCGGCGTCGAACTGGTCGACCCGGCGGCCGAGCCCGACGCCTGCGGCGCCCGGCCGGCCGACCCGGCGCTCGCGGTGCGGGTCCGGGAGGCCTGCCTGGCGCGGGGCCTGATCGTCGAGCTCGGCGGACGCCACGACGCGGTGCTGCGGCTGCTTCCGCCGCTCACCATCACGGACGAGCAGGTGGCGGCGGTCCTGGAGCGGCTGGCGGAGGCGATCGCGGCGGCCTCCACGACCGGGCGGCCGGGTGGATCGGCGAACGGGTCGGCGGGCGGATCACCGAGCGGGTCGGCGGGCGGGCCGGGGCAGGCGGTGGCAGGTGCGTCCGCGGGCGCGCCGGCGGCTCGGGGCCGGCGGTGAGCGGCCCCGGACCGGACCCCGGAACCGACCCAGGAACCGACCCCGGCACCGACCCCGTCGGGCTCCCCGCGGACGGCGTCGCGACGGACGCCCTGGCGGGCGGCGCCGCCGGGCCGGGCGCGCTCGGACCGCTGCTGGCCACCGTCCTCGACTCCCTGGAGACGGGCACCGCCATGCGCTCCGGACCGCTGCCGGCCGGCAGTCCGGCCGAGATCGCCGCACTCGTCGACGACGCGCTGGCCAGCGACGACGGACCGGGCGCGCTCGCCCGGCTCACCGAACTGCTCGCCTACGGCGCCGCCGACCCCGCCGACCCGGCCTGCGCCGCGCACCTGCACTGCCCGCCGCTCGCCGTCGCCGCCGCGGCGGACCTCGCGGTCAGCGCCCTCAACCCCTCCCAGGACTCCTGGGACCAGGCCCCCGCCGCCACCGCCCTGGAGAGCGCACTGCTCGCCGAGATCGCCGGACTGGTCGGCTACGACCCGGCGCGCGCCGCCGGCGTCTTCACCTCCGGCGGCACCGAGTCCAACCTCATGGGGCTCATGCTGGCGCGCGACCAGAAGCTCGACGGCATCGTGGAGCTGGACGGCATCCCGGCCGGAGTCCGGCCGTGCATCCTCGCCTCCGAGGCCGCGCACTTCTCCGTCCAGCGCGCCGCCGCCCTGCTCGGCCTCGGCGAGCGGGCCGTCATCCCCGTCCCGGTCGACCGCGGGCTGCGGATGCGGGAGGACGAACTGGAACGGGCGATGGCCGAGGCCAGTTGGGCCGGCCGGACCCCGATCGCCGTGGTCGCCACCGCCGGCACCACCGACACCGGGGCCGTCGACCCGTTGTCCGCCGCCGCCGACCTCGCCGGCCGCTACGGCGCCTGGCTGCACGTGGACGCCGCGTACGGCGGCGGCGCGCTGCTCTCCGACCGGCTCGCCCCGCTGCTCGACGGCATCGCCCGCGCCGACTCGGTCTCGCTCGACTGGCACAAGCTCGGCTGGCAGCCGGCCGCGGCCGGGGTCTTCCTGGTCCGCCGCGCGGAGACCTACGTCTCGCTCGCCCGCCGCGCCGAGTACCTCAACCCGGTCGACGACGAGCAGGCCGGGTACCCCAGTCTGCTCGGCCGCTCGCTGCGCACCACCCGCCGGGCCGACGCCTTCAAGCTCGCCGTCACCCTGCGCACCCTCGGCCGCGACGGACTGGGCCGGCTGGTCGACGCCTGCCACGACCTCGCCCGCACCGCCGCCGACGCCGTGCGCGCCGACCCGGCGCTCGAACTCCACGCCGAGCCCGTGCTCACCGTCATCCTCTTCCGCTACCGGCCGCCCGGGGTGACGGGCGAGGCGGCGTTGGACGAGGTGAACGGCCGGCTGCGGCGCCTGCTGCTGCGCACCGGCCGGGCGGTGGTCGGCCGCACCGAACTCCCGGGCGACGGCCCGGGCCGGGTCCGGCTGAAGCTCACGCTGCTGAACCCCCACGCCACGGTGGGGGAGGTCGGCGCGCTGCTGCGGGAGGTGGTGGGCGCCGGGCGCAAGGTGGCGGGCGAGCGGGCGGGGTAGGGCGGACGGGCGGGGCAGGGCGGACGGCTCTGGGCGGGCCGGGCGCTCCCGGGCGGGTCGGCCCTTCGGTCGGACCGGGCTTCCGGGCGGGCAGGCCCCGGGGTTCCGGGCGGGCTGGGCCTCGGGATCAGCTGCCCAGGAGGATCGACCGGGTGAGCTCCCAGGTGTCGGGGTCGGCGGCGACCAGGAGGCCGTCCTCGCAGCCGGGGGCCTCCGGGCGGTACGGGGTGCCGTCCGGGCGGGCGGAGACGCCGCCGGCCTCGGTGACCAGGAGCGAGCCGGGGGCGTGGTCCCAGGGAAGGGTGCGCCAGTAGAGGATGAAGTCGAAGCGGCCCTCGACGACGTCCGGGTACTCGATCCCGGCGGCGTGCCGGCCGGGGGAGATCTCGCCGAAGGACGCGATGTTGTCCTGGAGCCGGCGGCGGTGCTCGGCGTCGAGGTAGCGGCTCTTCACCGAGCCGCGCAGCTTCGCGACGTCCCGGGGTGCCGGTGGACGGGTCAGGCGCTCGCCGTCGCGCCAGGCGCCGGAGCCCAGTTCGGCGCAGTAGGCGGTGGCGGTGGCGGGCTGCCAGATCCAGGAGGCGACGGTCCGGCCGGAGCGGACCAGGGAGCACATCACGGCGTACTCGGGTCTACCGGCGACGAAGTTGGCGGTGCCGTCCACCGGGTCGACCAGCCAGACGGCGGGTTCGTCGCGAAGGGCCAGGGCGAGCGACGGGTCGGCGGAGACCGCCTCCTCGCCGACCACGGGGACGGGCAGCAGCTCGTGCAGTCGGCGGGCGATGATCGTCTCGGCCTCGCGGTCGGCGACCGTCACCACCTCGCCGGGGGCCTTCTCCATCACCTCGCCGGCGGCCAGCGCCCGGAAGCGCGGCTCCACCGCCTCGGCCGATGCCTCGGCGAGTATCTCCGCCACCTTGTCCATCAGCACGTTCGCGCTCCCTTCGCTGCATACCACTCTCCCACGAGTGGAGGAACGGGGCGGCGGCGGACCGGGGGCGGTGGGACAGCCGCCGGGCGGGAGGCGACGGGTGACAGCTCACGAGTGACAGCTGACAGCTTTCGAAATCTGTCAGCTGTCAGTTGTCGGCTGTTATCCGTCACCCGTCGGCCGCCGTCACCCGTCGCCCGTCCTTCGTCCTCCGTCACCCCTCCGCCGGGCTCGGTCCATCGCCGCCCAGGTAGTGGAAGCCCGGGCGAGGGTGCATCAGGAACTCGTGGTGCGAGATGTTCCACGCGTACGCGCCCGCCATCGCGAACAGCACGCGGTCGCCCGTCCGCAGGCCGTCCGCGCCCTCGGCCGCATGGGCGAGGACGTCCTTCGGGGTGCAGAGCTGTCCGGCCAGGGTGGCGCGGCCGCCGGTGACGGCCGGGCGCGGCCAGGGGTGCGGCCAGGCGTCCACCGGGAGCACCGCGAAGGGCTGGGAGTGCCCCCGGGTCGCGGGCGTGCGCAGGTGGTGGGTGCCGCCGCGGACCACCGCGAAGTCCTCGCCGTGGCTCGCCTTCACGTCCAGCACCTCGGTCGCGTACCAGCCGCAGTAGGCGGTCAGCGCCCGGCCGGGCTCGATCCGCAGGGTCAGCCCGGGGCGGGCGTCGAGCAGCTCGGCCAGGCCCTCGCCGAAGGCCGTCCAGTCGAAGCGGGAGGAGGGGTCCGCGTAGTCCACGGCCATTCCGCCGCCGATGTTGACCTCCGCCAGGGGGATGCCGTGCCGCTCGGCCAGTGCGGCCGACCAGGCGACGATCCGCGCCGCGACCGACAGCTGCTCCGCCGCCGGGAGCCCGCTGGCCAGGTGGGCGTGCACGCCGCGCAGCCGCAGCCGGCGCGCCGACGGACCGCCGCCGGTGAGCAGCCGGACGCACTCCTCGGCCCGGTCCGGGTCCAGCCCGAACGGCGTCGGACGGCCGCCCATCGCGAGCGGCACCGCGTCGAGCGCTGCCGTCTCGACCGCGAGGTTGACCCGCAGCAGCACGTCCACGACCGCGCCGGGCCGGTCCGCGAGGACGGCGGCCAGCCGGTGCAGCTCCTGCTCGCTCTCGACGTGCCAGCGGTGCACCCCGGCGTCCACCGCCGCGGTGATCTCGGCCGGAGTCTTGCCCGGCCCGCCGAAGGCCAGAGGAGCGTCCGGCACGACGGCCCGGACGTGGGCCAACTCCCCTCCGCTGGAGACCTCGTAGCCGTCCACCACCGGGCGCAGCGCGGTCAGCAGTGGCGCCTCCGGGTTGGCCTTGGCGGCGTAGTACAGCTCGACCCGCTCGGGCAGCGCGGCCCGGACGGCGGCAGCGTGCTCCCGAAGGGCTGCCAAGTCGTAGACGTAGGAGGGAAGTTCGTCGGGGGTGAGGCCGGCGGTGAAGCTGCGGACGGCCTCGGTGGGTCGGACGGCCTCGGCGGGCCGTGCGGTCTCGGTCGTCATCGGGCGGTGCTCCCGGCGGGTAGGCGGACGGGCGTGTGCGCCGGCGGGCGGGCGGACGCGTGGTCCGGTGTGCGGGCGGGCATGCGGGCGGCCCCGGCGAGGACGGAGCCGGCCAGCGGGGAGGGCAGCCGGACGTAGCCGGCCTCGCGGTCGGCCTTGCGCTCCCAGCGGGTCAACAGGTTGGCCTTGGCGGGCAGTGGCACACCGGCGAGCAGAGCGCGCAGCCGGGGCGGGCAGCCGTGCGCGGCGGCATACTCCTCCAGGGTGTCCCGGACGGCCTGCCAGAGCGCGCACTCCAGCTCGGGGTGGCGGTCGGCGAGCGCGGCGAGCAGTTCGGCGACGTGGTTGACCAGCAGGCAGTACACCACCCGGTCCCAGCCGCGTTCCGCGTCGTAGGTCATCGGGCCGGCCACCTCGGGCGCGAGCGCGGCGAGGATGTCGGCGTTCTGCTCGGGGACGAGCTTGGTGCCCTCCAGGTCGCGGAAGAGCACCTGGACGGGGTGCCCGGAGGGGTCCACGCCGATCAGCACGTTCTGCAGGTGCGGTTCGAGCACCACACCGTGGTCGAAGTAGGCGGACAGGACCGGCGGGAGGAGCAGTCGCAGGTAGTCGCGCCACCAGTCGAGCGCCGCCGCGCCGTCCGGACTCGCGCCCAGCAGGCGGGAGATGTGCGCGGAACTGGTCGGGTGCTCGTCGGCGACGGCGGCCGCGAGCAGCGGGGTGGCGCCGGGCCGCAGCACACCGCCGAAGCCCTCCCGGACGATCAGGCCGAAGCCTTCGTACAGTGCCCGGTCGGGCCGGCCGTCGGTGCCGGGCAGCGCGAGGGTGCGGAAGGCCGGTTCGCGCAGCACGCCCGAGGCCGGGAAGCGCCGGGCGAGGTCGGCCAGGGCCGGGGCGAGCAGCCGGGTGAGCGCGACGGCGCCGGTGAGCTCGTACGCGGCGTTCTTGCGCAGGCAGTTGGTGATGCGGACGTTCAGGCTGAACTTGAGGAAGGCGTCGGCGCCGTGCAGGGTGCGCACCGAGGCGGTGGCGGTGAAACGCTCGCCGCGGGGGCCCAGGTCGAGGACGTCGCCCCGGGCCAGGGCGGCGCGCAACAGGGGGTGGTCGCCGATGAGTTGGTACTGCCAGGGGTGCGCTGGCAGCAGCCGGTAGCCGTCCGGCATCTCGCCGAGGCCGTCCAGCAGTGCGGTCGCGCTCCCGTCCAGTGACTCCTCGGCCAGCAGGTCCGCGCGGACGGCGAGGTGGCGCAGGGGGAAGGCGGCGCGGGACTCGGGGGCGTAGCCGCGCCAGTCGCCGCGGGCGGCGGATCGGGACTTGGGGGCCGGGTGGAAGCGGTGGCCGAACAGTAGTGCCTGCTCGGACTCCAGGTAGCGGTCGGCGCCGGGGGCCGGCCGGTCGTCCAGGCCCTGGCGGACGCCCTGGTGGCTGGACGCGACCTGGTCGAGGAACTCCTCGTTCACCGTGCCGGTGCGCAGCTCCAGTTCGTGCTGGACGTACTCGGCCAGCTCCTGCCAGCCCAACTCGACCCAGTCGCCGTCCCGTTCGACCTCGACCGGCCCGGTGAAGCGGTGCGCGCCGAGCAGCGAGGTGCGGCGCAGGGCGACCCGCAGCAGGGCGCCTCGGCGCGGCAGCCGCAGCAGCAGGCGGCCGCCGTCGGCGGCGGTCTGGTGCTCGGGCGCGGAGACCTCCCGCAGCAGGCAGTTCAGCAGGGTGTGGACCACCGCCTCGTCGGCGGTGGGCAGTTCGTCGCCGCCGAGCCGGCCGGTGGTGTCGAGGGGCCGGCCGGTGGGGTCGCGGGGTTCGTCGGTCCTGGGCGAGTGGGCGGACTGCTCGGGGGTCATCGGCGACTCCAGCGCTGGCGGAGGGACGGGAGGGTGAGGGTGGCGGCCGCGACGGCGGCCAGCAGGGCGGCGGCGGTTCCGGCCACCACGGGGGCGGCGGCGCCGAACCACCCGTTGGCCAGCGCGGCGACGGCGCCGGCGGCGACGGCGCCGCCCTTGGAGACGAGTTCGAGGGTGCCGAACATCCGCCCGGGCGGGCGCCCCCGGGCGGCACCGGCGGCGAGTACGGCGAGGCAGACCAGCCCGAGTGTGAGCCCGGCGCCGAGCAGCAACCGGACGGCGACGAACACGGGCAGCGAGTATGCCACCGTGTGTCCGGCCAGGCCGAGCGCGACGAAGCCGAAGCCGAGCGCGATGCCGGTGTGCGGGCGGGCGTGGAACACGGTGTGGGTGCGGGAGGCGAACACCAGGTAGCACAGGTGCGGCAGGGCGAACAGCACGCCGGTCGTGGTGCCGTCCACGCCGGGCAGGCGCTGCTCGGCGAGGGCGATCAGGTAGGGGAGGGAGATCACCGTCGCGAAGACGAAGGCGAACTCGAAGGCGTAGAGCGGCAGCAGCGACACCGTGGCGACCCGCTCGGCCGGCCGGCCGGCGGTGGCCGCCGCGGCCTCGGCGAGCTCCGGTTCGGGCAGCAGGGAGAGGAACACCGCTGCCGCGAGCGGGAGTACGGCCATCACGAGGTACTGGCGGTGCGGATCGATCCACGGGGAGAGCGCCCCGACCAGGATCGGCGCCGCCACCAGCGCCGCCCGCGCGCTGCCCTGCATCAGGGTGAGGGCGCGGGAGAGCCGGGAGCCGTCGAGCGCGGCGGCCAGATAGCCGTTGGTGGCGGCGAAGGTGCCGCCGAGGAAGCCCTGGAGGACCAGCGCGAGGGTGAACGCGGTCAGGCTGTCGGCCGCCCCGGCCAGCAGGAAGGAGACGGCGAGGCCGAGTTGGGCGCGCAGCAGCAGTCGCTTGCGCCCGAAGCGGTCGGCCAGCCGGCCCCACAGCGGTGCGCCGAGCGCGCTGAACACCGTCGGGACGATGTACAGCACACCGGCCCAGCGGGCCTGGGGGTCGCCGAGGGCGGGCAGGATCGCGGTCAGAAAGGGCGGCAGGCCGAGAGCGGCGAAAGAGGCGACGAAGTAGCAGGCCGCGACGGCGTGCACCTGGCGCCGGGCGAGCCCGCCGGAGGGGTCGGCCGATGGCTGCGACCGCTGCGGCAGGGTCTCCACGCTCACCGGTGGGTCCCGTCCGGGTGCCGGTGGCCGTGCGGACCGCCGTACGGTCGGTTGTCCGGGTGACTGTCCAGGTGGCTGCCCGGGTGACTGTACGGACGGGTGTCCTGAGGAGCGTCCGGATGGTTCCGCGCGTGCTCGTTCAGATGGTCCTGCGGTGGTTCGCAGGCCTGTTCGCGCAGGTAGTTGGGCCCGCTGGTGTAGTGCTTGTTGATGTCGGCGGCCCCCGAGCGCTGCTTGCTGAGCAGTGTTCCGGCGGTGACCATGGCCTTGACCGGCAGCCGCTCGGCGTCCAGCAGGGCGGCCCGCAGGGGTTCGCCGACCGGCCCGATCCGCGCCACGGACTCCGCCGTGTGCTTCCTCAACAGGGCCAGGGTGTCCGTGAGTTCGGCCCTTCCGTGGTCGGCGAGGCCGAAGGCGAGGGCGCCGGTGCACAGGTGGCCGGTGATGGTGGCGAACAGGTCGACGAGCGGCCGGTCGTCCTCGCCGAAGATCCGCGCGTCGTCGAACTCCTCCTGGTCGGGTGCGAGTTCGCCGAGCGAGGCGGTCATCCGGGCGGTGTGCACGCGCGGTCCGTCGTCGTCCTTGTAGAGCAGCCGCAGGCCGTTCCGGTCGAGCACCAGGGAGGTGTTCTGCTGGTGCGACTCCAGGGCCACGCCGTGGCCGAACAGTGCGGCCTGCCAGTCGAGCAGCAGCTCCAGCAGGGCGTCGTAGCAGGCGAGGACGTCGCCGCCGTAGTAGCGGTCCGCGAGGTGGTCGACGACGAGCCGCCCGCCGGGCGCGGGGGCCAGCAGGGCGGCCAGCGGGACGGTCGACGCCTGCTCCAGTCCTGCCGGGTAGCGGCGCAGCAGTACGGCCAGCAGCTCGTGCCCGGCGTGTGCCCAGGACTGCTCGTCGGCGTGCAGGACGCGGCCGGCGAAGCGCGGCTCGCGCGCCAGGACGGCCTCGATCAGCCGTTGGCCGGCGGCGCCGTCGAGCAGCGTGCCGGGCTTGATGGTGCGGCGGTTGAGGCGGCCCAGAGTGGCGGTGGCCAGCGGGAGCTTGAGGTGGCAGGCGGGGTCGTCGGCGACGGCGACGGTGCGCATGGACAGCGTCGGGACGACGGTCAGGTACGACCGTTCGGCGAGCACCGCGCGGCCGGCCAGGCCGGTGGCGGCCAGTGCCTCGTCCAGCGGCGCGCCGACGGTGAGGGGGTGGACCGGAAGAGTGGCCCAGCCCTCGCCGGGGCACCGGTCGGCGAGGCCGAGCCAGGCCGGGGTGGGCCACCAGCTCGGCAGCGGCCGGTCGCCGTGGACGGTCAGCGCGCCGGCCGGGACGGCCAGCCAGCGCAGTTCGAAGGGGGCGTGGAACTCGGGTGCGTAGGACTGGAGTTGGGATTCGCTGAGGCCGGAGCGGCCGCGTGCGGTGGGGTAGACCGGGTGGTCGAGGTAGGCGGCCAGGGTGTCGTGGCCGAGGGCGGCGGCGAGGCCGGTCCAGTCGGCCGGGTCCGCGCCGTACAGGTCGGCGAGCCGGTCGTGCACCTCGGGGCGGACGCGCTCGTGCAGCTCCATGGTGGCGAGGGTCTGGCGGCACTCCTCGGCGAAGGCCGCCCAGCCGGGCCGGTCCTCGGCCTCGGCGGACTCGGCGAGTCCCGCCACGACGGCGTCCGGACCGGTGAGCCGCCGGCCGGCCAGCTCCAGCAGCGGCAGCCGGGCCGCGTACTCGCACTGGAAGCCCTCCGGGCGTACGGGCAGGGCGAGTTGCAGCCCGGGAACGGTCAGCCAGGGGCCGTCGGCGCGGTCCTCGACGGTGCCCTGGGAGCGCAGGCCGAGGACGTCCTCGCGCAGCAGGGCGGAGAGCACGCGCAGGGTGAGCTGCTCGGCCGCGGTCCACGGCTTCTCGCCGACCGCGGTCGACGGCTGTCCGGCGGGAGTCGCGGGGTGGGCCCCGGCCGCGGTCCGGTGTCCGCGGGCCGTGGCGGGTCGGTCTCCGGCGGTCACGGGGTGATCTCCCAGCGGTTGGCGGCGAGGAAGCGGGCGGCGGCGGCGTCGACCGCTGCCTGGTCGGTGCCGACCGTCCAGACGACGCCCAGGTAGTCGCGGTTGGTGCGGTAGTGCTCGTGGCGCTCGCCGACCGGGCGCAGCGGGCGATAGGCGAGCCGGACGCCGTCGCGCTCCTCGTCGTACGGACCGGGGGCGGCGGCGAGGACGCCGGCGCGGTCGGCGCAGACCACCTCGTTGCGGGCCCGGCGGGGCGTGGCGGCGCACTGCTCGGCGAGGTCGGCGGGCAGGTCGCGGCCCAGGTGGACACCGAGGATCAGCTCGAACAGGGGTATGCCGAGGACCTCGGCCAGCATCAGGTCGCACTGGTCGCCGATGGCGCGGTAGTTGACCTCGATGATGCGGGCGCGGCCGTCCGGCTGGACGACGAACTCGGTGTGGCAGGAGCCGAAACCGACGCCCAGCGCGTCGAGTTGGGCGAGCACCTGGTCGACCACCGGCTGCGGGTGGGCCGGGACGAAGGTGAGCACCTCCTCGATGAAGTCGGGCGGCGGGGAGACCCGGGTGCGGAAGCCGCCGAGGACGTGTCGTCGCCGGGCGTCGCCGAGGGTCTCCAGGGTGCACAGCTGCCCGGTCAGGAACTCCTCGACGACCAGGGTGGCGCCGGCCCTGCGGTGCTGGATCTCCCGGCAGCGCCGGGCGAGTTCGTCGGCGTCGGCGACCAGGGTGACGTCCTCGCTGGCGACCCCCTCGCGGGGCTTGACCACACAGGGGAACGGCACGTCCAGCTCGGCCGGGTCCTGGCCGGGGTCCAGCTCGGCGGACCGGACGGTGTCCAGGCCGGTCAGTGCGAGGTGGCGGCGCAGTTGGCCCTTGTCCTTGGCGCGCAGCGCGGCCTTCCAGTCCTTGGCCGGGAGGCCGAAGTACTCGGCGGCCAGCGCGGTCTGGGTCTGGAGGTGGTCGCTGTTGCTGAACACCGCCTCGGGCGCGTGGCCGGGGGCGGCCGCGGTGCGGCGGGAGATGAGGCTGATGACGGCGCGGAAGTCGCGGACGTCGCACTCCAGGACCTCGGGTGCGGGGAAGGACAGCTCGGCGTAGGCCCGCCGGTGGGCTTCGGCGCCGTCGGTCAGGACGGTGACGTCGAGCCCGAGCCGGGCGGCGGCGGGCAGGAAGCCGGAGGTGACCGAGTCGGTGGGGTTGAGCGCGAGCAGGTAGAGGCGCATGGAGGGTCCTCGGAGGGTGGCGGAGGAAGGAGGGAGAACAGATGACAGCTGACAACTTTCGAAATCTGTCAGTTGAATTCCGTCGTCTGTCATCGGTCGTCCGACGGATGACGGACGTCATCTGTTCGCCCCGGCTGTCGACGGTTACTTCGGCGTGTCCATGCCCGCCGCCTTGGCGATGTCGCCGAGCATCGCGTCGGCGGCCTGGACTCCGATGCCGGACATCCAGGTCTCGTCCGGGACGTTGAACACCTTGTTGTTCTTGACGGCGTTCAGGCCCTGCCAGACCGGGGTCTGCTGGACCTCGCTCTCCTTGGTCTTGGTCGGGTCGTCGGCGGTGGTGACGAACACCAGGTCCGCGTCGGCCTGGTTGATCTGTTCGGCGCTGACCTCGACGATGTTCTGCTCCACGTCCTGCGGGGCCGGACGGGCCAGGCCGACGTCCTTGAGCACCACGCCGCTGTAGGAGGCCTTGGCGTACAGGCGGGTCGGGCCGGCCACGAAGCGGACCACCGACGCCGTCGGCATGGTCCCGTCGTTCTTCGCCTTGATCGCCTCACCGAGCTTCTTCGCCCGCGCCTCGTAGTCGGCCAGCGCCTTCTTGGCGTCGTCCTCCTTGCCGAGCGCCTGGGCGTACAGCGCGAGGTTCTCCTTCCACGGGAAGCCCGTGGTCTCGGCCAGTACGGTCGGGGCGATCGCGTTCAGCTGGTCGTACACCTTGGCGTGGCGGACCTTGGAGGAGAGGATCAGGTCGGGCTTGAGGGAGGCGATCAGCTCCAGGTTCGGCTCGTTCATCGGGCCGACGTCCTTGGTGTCCTTGATCTTGTCCTTGAGGTAGTTCGGGAACCCGCCCTCGGTCTTCATGTGCGGGGACACGGCGCCGACCGGCGTGATGCCGAGCAGGGTGACGTCGTCCAGCTCGCCGCTGTCCAGCACCACGACGCGCTTGGGCCGGCTCTTGATCTGGGCCGTTCCGGCGGCGTGCTTGACGCTGCGCGGGAATCCGGCGGCGGTGGCGGCCGAGCCGGAGGACGCGGACGACGCGGAGTCGCCGCCCGACTCGGCGCCGTCCCCGGTGCTGCCGCAGGCGGCGAGCAGGGTGGTGGAGAGGGCGACGGCGAGGACGGCGACAGGGAGTCGGCGGTTCATCGGGGTTCCTTGGGTCGGTTCGAGCCGGCTGACCGAACAGGGCTGTGGGGAGGGGGAGTTCATCAACAGGAGGTCAGGGGGAGATCAGGGGGGAGGTCAGGGGGGAGGTCAGGGGGAGGGCGGGGCGTCACCGCGCCGCGTCCGTGCTCGCGGCACGACCAGCGGCGTGCCGGTCTCCGGGTCGGGCACGACCCGGCACGGCACCTGGAAGACGGCTTCCACCAGCTCCGCTGTCAGCACCTCCGACGGCGGACCGGCGGCCGCGAGCCGCCCGTCCTTGAGCACCACCAGGTGGTCGGCGTACCGGGCGGCCTGCCCGAGGTCGTGCAGCACCATCACGACGGTCCGCCCGGCCTCGGCGTGCAGGTCGGCGACCAGGTCGAGGACGTCCAGCTGGTGGCGCAGGTCCAGGAAGGTGGTCGGCTCGTCGAGCAGCAGCAGGTCGGTCTCCTGGGCGAGGGCGAGCGCGATCCAGACCCGCTGGCGCTGCCCGCCCGAGAGCCGGTCCACCTGGCGGTCGCGCAGCTCGGCGGTGCCGGTGCGCTCCAGCGCCTCCTCGACCGCCGCCTGGTCCGCCTTGGACCACGGGCTGAGCATCCGCTGGTGCGGGTAGCGCCCGAGCCGCACCAGCGCCTCGACGGTGACGGCTTCGGGGGTGACGGGCTGCTGGGGGAGCAGCCCCATCCGCTTGGCGAGCGCCCGGGCGGGCATCCGGTGGATGTCGGCGCCGTCCAGGGTGACCGTCCCGGTGGCCGGGTCGAGCAGCCGGACCAGCCCGCGCAGCAGCGTGGACTTTCCGCAGGCGTTCGGCCCGACGATCGCGGTGACGGCGTCGCCGGGCAGTTCGAGGTCGAGCCCGTCCACGATGGTCCGGTCGCCGTAGCGCAGGCCGAGGCCCCGGGCGGCGAGCCGGTTGGCACCGGCACCGGCGGCCACAACGGCGGGACTCCCGGCAGTCGCACCCGAGGCTTCGGCGGCCCTGTCAACCCTGTCAACCCTGTCAGCCCGTTCGGCCCCAGCAGCCCTAACAGTCCCGGCGGCGCCGGCCGTCCCGGCGGTCGTCTCGACGGAGGTCATCAGCTGCTCCTCTGGGGAAGCCGGCCCTGGCGGATCATCAGCACCAGGAGCCAGGGCGCGCCGAGGGTGGCGGTGACGGCACCGACCGGCAGGCCGTGGACGGGGATCACGTGCAGCACGAGGAGGTCGGCGGAGAGCAGCAGTACGGCGCCGGTGAGCGCGGTGAGGCCGAGCGTGCCGAGGGTGGGCGGTCCGGCGAGCAGCCGGACCAGGTGCGGGACGGCGAGGGCGACGAAGGCGACCGGCCCGGTGAGCGCGGCGGCCAGCGAGGCCAGGGTGATGGTGAGCAGCAGCAGTCCGAGCCGGTCCCGGGCCGGGCTGAGACCGAGGCCGCCGGCCGAGTCGTCGCCGAGGTCGAGCACGGCGATCCGCCGCTGGCAGAGCAGCAGGGCGACCGCGGTCAGCGCGATGGCGGTGCCGCCGATCGACACCTCGGTCCAGTTGCGGCCGTAGAGCGAGCCGGTGGTCCACTGGAGCGCGGAGGAGGCCAGCTCGGCCGGGAACCGTACGATCATCAGATTCACGGCGGCGGCCAGGCCTTGCTGGACCGCCAGTCCGACCAGCACCAGCCGGGTGACGGCCATCCTGGAGCGCCAGGCGAAGCCGCCGAGCAGCAGCGCCGCGAGCAGCCCGCCGCCGACCGCGGCCAGCGGGATCAGCTGCTGGGAGGCGCCGGTGGCGAGCATCAGCACCGCACCGAAGGAGGCGCCGCCGGTGATGCCGATGGTGTCGGGGGCGGCGAGCGGATTGCGGAACAGCCGCTGGAGCGTCGATCCGGCCATCGCCAGCCCGGCACCCGCGATCAGTGCCGAGACCACCCGGGGCGCGCGGAACTGCCGCACCACCAGGACGTTTCCGGGCTCGCCCTGTCCGACCAGCGCGCGCAGCGCGTCCCAGGCGGAGATGCCGACCCGCCCGGTGCCGAGTGCGATCCCGGTCAGCAGCACCAGCAGCGCGGCGGCCACCAGCGACCAGACGGCGGTACGGGCGCGGCGGCGGCCGAGGGCCCGGACGGGCAGGGGGATCGCGGTCACCTGGCCACCTTCCGGGCCAGCACCGCGAGCAGCGGCGCACCGAGGAACGCGGTCACGATGCCGACCTCGATCTCGGACGGGCGGACCACCAGCCGGCCGAGCACGTCGGCGGTGAGCAGCAGCAGTGGACCGGTGACCAGGCAGCCGGGCAGCAGCCAGCGGTGGTCGTTGCCGAGCAGTGGACGGACCAGGTGCGGGGCAGCCAGTCCGATGAACGCCAGCGGTCCGGCCACGGCGACCGCGCTGCCCGCGAGCAGCACCACGGCCAGGCCGCCGACCACCCGGATCCGGGCCACCGGCACGCCCAGCGCCTGCGCGGTCTCGTCGCCGAGCGCCAGCGCGTTGAGGGCGGGTGCCACGGCGAGGGCGCCGACCAGGCCGAGCACGAGGAACGGCAGGACGGGGGTGAGGGTGTCCAGGTGCCGCCCGGCGATCGAGCCGGCCAGCCAGAACCGGGCCTCGTCCAGGGTGCGGTGACTGGCCAGCATCAGCGCGGAGGTCCAGGAGGTGAGCACCACGGTGAGCACGGTGCCGCCGAGCGCGAGCCGGACCGGGTCGAGGTCCCCGCCTCGCCGGGACATCGCGTACGCGGCGACGGCGGCGACGGCCGCCCCGGCGAAGGCGAACCAGACGTACTCGACCGGGCGGGCGAGGTTCAGCGTGTAGATCGCGGCGACCACGAAGAGGCTCGCCCCGGCGTTGATGCCGAGGGTGACCGGGGAGGCCAGCGGGTTGCGGGTCACGCCCTGGGCGACCGCCCCGGCGACGCCGAGCGCGGCCCCGACCGCCAGTCCGATGAGCGTGCGCGGGACCCGAAGGCCCGTCACCACGTCGGCGTCACCGCCGTGGGCGGCACCGGTGAGGGCGTCGAGCACGGTGGAGAGCGGAATGGAACGGGAGCCCAGCGCAAGGCTCAGGGCGGCACACAGCACGAGCGTACACACGCCGGCGAACAGCAGCAGGGGCTGCCGGACCGCCGGAGAACGAGGCGTCGCCGGGGCTGTGGGGGCCGGCGGGTCGGTTCTCAGCACGAAGCGAGATCTTAGGTTAGGTTCGCCTAAGTTCGTCAAACCCCGACGGGCTCGGCCGATGGGGTCGACGGGTCGACCGGCGGGCCGGGCCGTGGTCGCCGGGCGCCGTGAGGCGTTGTAAGGTGAGCCTCACCTTAATCGATCATGCAGAATCGATCTCGGGAGTGCCAATGGTTCCCGGAACACCCATGCCCGTCGCGCCCTCGGTGCGTGCCGGGGCCCCGGCGCTCGTCGCCGACTACCGGCGACTGGTGGAGCTCTGCCCAGTGCTGGAGCTGCGCCTCCTGGACAGCGGCGAGCCCGACCCGCGCGCCGCCGACGGCTGGCACTCCGGAGCCCGACTCGCCGCCGACGAAAGCGCGCTGGCCGCCGTCTTGGCCGGTGCGGAGGCCCGCATCGCCGACGAGCACGGCAGTGCCCCGCGACCGCACGTCACCGCCTCCCGGCTGCTCCACCACTACGCCTGGTCGGCCTGCCTGCTGATCGCCGGCCCCTGGCACCTCTCCCGCCGAGTGCCGGCCGTCGACCCCGCCGACCTCTGGCTGCACGCCCCCACCGGTGCGCTCGCCCTGCGCCCGCGCGGCCACGTCACCCTGCCCGGCGATGTCACCATGCCTGGCCACGTCACCCTGCCCGGCGACGACGAACTGCGCGCCGAACTGCGGACCGCCGTGGTCGCGCACCTCGGGCCGGTGCTCGCCGCGTTCGCCGGGCCCACCCGGCGCCGCGACCGCGCCCTCTGGGGCATGGTGACGGACGACCTGGCCTCCGCCCTCTGGTACCTCGGCCGGATGCTCGGCGAGGAGGACGCCTCCGTCGCCGCCGCCGAGGCCGTCCTGCCCGGTGGCACCCTGCCGCTCCCCGGCGGCGCCGACTTCCGCCGCCTGCACACCCCCGACGGGCGCGCCCACCACACCCGCACCCGGCTCGGCTGCTGCCTCTACTACGCGGTCGGGCCCGCGGCGACCGCCTGCCTGACCTGCCCCCGGACCTCCGACGAGGAACGCCTGCGGCGGCTCTGACGGCCCGTCCGCGAACCCGCCGCACCGCGGGGTTCGCTGTCAGTGGCATGGGCTATGGTCGCCGGCATGATCGATTCCACCGTGCGGGTCCGGATCGCCCGCCCCTCGCGCGACCTCGCGGCGGCCGAGCGGTTCTACGTCGGCGGCCTCGGCCTCGCCGTGCTGTGGCGCAGCACCGAGCGGGTGTCCGGCGAGCACGACCTGCTGATGGTCGGCCCGTCCGGCGGCAGCTGGCACTTCGAGCTGACGCACGACCCGGAGCGGCCGCTGGAGCCCACCCCGACGGTGGACGACCTGTTCGTCGTCTACCTCGGCGCCCCGGTGGACGAGGCCCTGGTCGCCCGGCTGGAGGAGGCCGGCGGCACCCGGGTCGAGTCCCACAACCCGTACTGGGACGAGTACGGCGTGACGGTGGCCGACCCGGACGGCTACCGGCTGGTGCTCTGCTCCCGCACCTGGGGCGCCTGAGCGTCCGGCGCCAGGGGCACCGGGTCGGCCGTAGCCGTCGGGCCCTCCTCGCGCGGTGCGGGAGGGGGCGTCCGTCCCGCGGCCCCGACCGGCATCACCGCCACGCCCCGGTCCAGGTCCACGCCCAGGTGCGGCGGCCCGCCGGCCTGCGCGTCGTCCCGCAGCACGAGCTGCTCCCGCTTCTGCTCGATCTGCACCTGCTTGCCCGGGCTGAACAGGGCGTGCAGCTCGTCCAGCCCGCCGGCGCCCATCCCGGCCCCGGGCCCGCGGCGCCGCGGGCGCGACGAGGACTCGTCCTGAACCTGCCACGCCGCCAGCAGCACCATCCCCAGCACCGCCACCACCGCCGCCGCCACACCCACGATCCACCCCATGCCCGCTCAACGCGGCCGCGGGGCCGTCGCGTTCCCGGGGCAGGGCCGGGAGGAGTTGGGCCGGGCTGGACCGGGCTGAGCTGGGTCGGGTCGGGCCGGGCCGGGCCGGGCCCAGGAAGCCGGCGCGCCGTGGGCGCAGTGCGGGCGCAGTGTGGCGAAAACCGCATGGGCGGGCGACGGGCCCACCGGATACGCTGCCGGACGAACCGGAAGGAGCGCCCTGACCATGCCCGTGCGCGGAACCCTCGTGGACATTCCGACGGCGGACGGCACCGCCGACGCCTACCTCGCCCACCCCGACGACGGCCGGGCCCACCCGGGTGTCATCCTCTACATGGACGCCTTCGGGCTCCGACCGCACCTTGAGCGCATGGCCGACCGGCTGGCCGCGGCCGGGTACACCGTGCTCGTCCCCAACGCCTTCTACCGGGCGGGGCGCGCGCCGGTCGTCGAACTGCCGGAGCTCATCGACCTGGAGCAGGCCGACGAACTGTTCGCCCGGATCGTCCCGCTGCTCGACACGCTCACCCCGGAGGCGACCGCGCGCGACGCGGACGCGTATCTGCGCTGGCTCGGCGAGTCCCCGCTGGTCCAGGACGGCCCGCTCGGCCTGACCGGCTACTGCCGCGGGGCCCTGCTGGCGCTGCGCACGGCCGCCAGTCACCCGGACCGGATCGCCGTCGCGGCCGGATTCCACGGCGGCAGCCTCGCCACCGACAGCCCGGACAGCCCGCACCTGGGCGCCGACCGGATCACCGCAGAGCTGTACTTCGGCCACGCGGACGACGACCCCGCGCTGCCGCCCGAGCAGATCGACCGGCTCGCCGCGGCCCTCACCGCCGCCGGCGTCCGGTACCGGGCCGAGGTCTACGCCGGAGCCCCGCACGGCTACGCCCAGGCCGACACCAGCCGCTACGACGCCGCGGCCGCCGAGCGGCACTGGGAGGCGCTGCTCGGCCTGCTGAAGCGGGTCCTGCCGGCCTGAGGTCGTACCTGTTGACCGGGCGCCCGTTCGGCCACGCACCGGTCCGCGCGAGTCCGCACCGGTCCGCGCGGGTCCGCGGGAGTCCACACAGGTCCGTGCGAGTCCACACAGGTCCGCGCGGGTCCGCGCGGTCATCGGAACCGGCCCCGGGGGAGGGGCCGGACCACGATCCAGGGGGACGGCACATGAACGCCAGCCAGGACGAGCGGGCGAAGCCCGCCGGGCCGGATCTGCGGAGCGTCCAGCAGGCCGTCGCGCGGGCGCTCGGCGAGCACCTGCCCGGCGACGTTCGCAGCGGTGAACTGGACCGCGACGGAAGGGCGTTGCGCTGGGTGGAGGCCGGGCGGGGCGGTGTCGCACCGATGGTCCTGATCGCGGGTTGCGGCACCACGGCGCTCGGCTGGTCGGCCGTCCTGCCCGAACTCGCCCGGTACGGGCGGGTCGTGGCGTACGACCGGGCGGGGTTGGGCGCCAGCGAGCCCGGTCGGGCCGCCGCCCCGACGCTGGGCGGCCAGATCGCCGACCTGGCCGCCCTCGTTCAGCACCTGGAAGCTGGACCGGCGCTCCTGATCGGGCACAGCTGGGGCGGCCAGCTGGCCCAACTCCTCGCCTGGCAGCGGCCGGAGCTGGTGGCCGGGCTGGTCCTGGTGGACCCGGCGCACGAGGAGTTCCAGCCACGGTCCATCCGGCTCG
Organism: Kitasatospora sp. NPDC057738; assembly: GCF_042798815.1. NCBI lineage: Bacteria > Bacillati > Actinomycetota > Actinomycetes > Kitasatosporales > Streptomycetaceae > Kitasatospora > Kitasatospora sp. NPDC057738. Next base: position 87,259 of record NZ_JBHVJT010000020.1, read on the forward strand.
CCGAGGCGGTGCTGAACCGGCTGTGGCTGTACCGGGCTGGATCGGTGCCGACGGCGTCGGCACCGGCGTCCCTCGATGCGGAGGTGCCGCTCGATCGGGCGACGCCGCTCGATCCGGTGACGCCGCTCGACCGGGCCGAGGCGGCCGTGATCGCGCACCGGCACCAGCGGCGGGCCGTCCTCGCCGAGCAGCGGCTGACCTCCGTCGCCGTTCCGGAGATCCGGCGACGCCGCTCCACCGCGCGACCGTTCGAGATGCCGGTGACGGTCCTGAGCGCGACCCGGGGACTGCCCGGTGCGATGCGCGTCCGCTGGACCGCCCTGCAGGCGGGCATCGCGAGGAACGCCGTCCGGGGAACCCACAGCACGGTCCACGGTGCCGGTCACGCCATTCAGGCCGACCGGCCCCGGGCGGTCGTCGCGGCCGTCCGAGAGGTTTCGGATCACGCCCGATACTTCCTCATGGACTGATGATTCGTGCTCAATTCCTGTCCGGACCTGATCAACTGAGCCCGCAACCCGCTCTGGCACACTGTGTGCCGATGACCCGTCGGGGCGGGGCACGGAACACGGGGGGAGCAGGGGTATGAGCGGGGCGGGCACCGTGCTCGGCGGGCGGTACGAGCTGGTCGAGAAGATCGGCGGCGGCGCGATGGGTTCGGTCTGGAGGGCCGAGGACACCGTGCTGGCACGCCGGGTCGCGGTCAAGATCCTGCGCTCGGAGCTGCTGGAGGACGACACCTCCGCCCAGCGCTTCCGCCGCGAGGCCCAGCTCGTCGCCGCGGTCGACCACCCCGGCGTGGTGGGCGTCCACGACTACGGCGAGAGCGGCGGGGACGGCGAGGAACGCTGCGCCTACATCGTCATGGAGCTGATCGACGGCCGTCCGCTGGACAGGGTGCTCAAGGACACCGGCCCGATGAGCGTCGAGCGCACCCTCGACCTGGTGGCCGGCGCCCTGGACGCGCTGCACGCCGCGCACCGGCGGGAGATCGTGCACCGGGACATCAAGCCGTCCAACCTGATGGTGCGCGTCGACGGGCGGGTGGCCATCACCGACTTCGGCATCGCCCGGGCGCTCGCCAGCACCAAGCTGACCGCCCCGTTCGCGATCATCGGCACCGCGCTCTACATGTCCCCGGAGCAGGCCGAGGGCGTGAACCTCGGACCGGCCACCGACCTCTACTCGATCGGCGTGGTCTGCTACGAGCTGCTGGTCGGCGTGCCGCCGTACTCCGGTGACGGGCCGCTCCAGATCGCGCTCAAGCACGTCAACCAGCCGGTGCCGGAACTGCCGGACACCTTTCCGGTGTCGGTGCGGGCGCTGGTGGCCAGGGCGCTCGCCAAGAAGCCCGAGGAACGGTACGCGGACGCCGCCGCGATGGCGGCGGCGGCCCGAGCGGCCCGTGCGGCACTCGCGAGGGACGGCGGCGCGGGCGGCGCGCAGGCACCCGGGAAGGCAGGCCCCGAGGGCAGCGGGACCATTCCGCTCGGGGTCGGCGCGGGCTCGGCGGACAAGAACGGTGCGGCGGACAAGAACGGTGCGGCGGCCAAGGGCGGTGCGGGGGCCAAGGGCGGTGCTGTCGAACTGATCAAGGGCGGCGCCGGGGCGGACCCGGCCGGGGCGGGGGCCTTGGTGGTCCCCGCTGCGGGCGGTGCCCCGGCGGCGGACGAGGTCGCGAAGGTGGAACCGCAGGCTCCCACCGAGCCCGGCCGCAAGCGGTCGCGGCGCGCCCTGCTGGTGCCCATCGTCATCCCCGTCGTCATCTCGATGGGCACGGCGACCGTGCTGCTGGTCGACCGCGGGGCGGGCGGCTCCGACGCGGTCCTGCCGCCCGGCGCCCAGCCGACCGTGGTGGTCACCGTGCCGGCGAACCCGGGCACCGCCACCGCGGCGCCCGCGACCACCACCGCGCCGGTCACCCCGGCGCCGACCGACACTCCGGCGGCCACCCCGGGCCCCGACCAGTCGGCACCCGCCGCCGGCCAGGGCCAGCCGCAGGCCCCGGTGCCCCCGGTGCCGGCCGCCGGACAGGGCGGCAGCGGCGGTGCGGGCGGTTCGAGTGGTGCGGGCGGTTCGAGCGGCGGCCGGACCGGTGGTACGGGCGCGGGTACGGGTACGGCTGCGGGCGGATCACCGGCCGATCAGGTGAACAAGCCCGGCGGTGGCAACCCGCCCAACCCGCCCGCCGACCAGAACCCGCAGCCCCCGGCCCAGACCACGAGCGGCACCGGCAACACCTCGTCAGGTGCGAACAGGCCGCCGTCCTGCGGCGGCAACAGCTGGAGCACCATCGTCAGCGTGAAGGACGGCCGCACGATCGGGATGCGCGACGACAACCTGAGCGGGGACAACCCGATCCTGGTCGGCGGTCACTCGCAGTACGGCTGGGTGCGCTCGACCAATCCCGGCGCGTGGATCCTCTTCAACGCCTGCAACAACGGCGGCCCGCAGCTGGTCCAGACGATGGACGGGAAGGTCGTGCTGAGCAACGGGTTCAGCTTCCTCACCAACTGGACTGTCCGCAGCGGAAGTTCGGCCGGCTCGTACACGCTCGGCGACTACCAGAACCAGAGCTGCATGACCAACAACGGCCCCGGCAACGCGGTCACCATGGTCGCCTGCACCGCCGGCAACGCCGCCCAGGAGTGGCGGCTCCAGTGACAACCCCCGGCTGCTAGCAGCCGTCCTTCCGGTGGGCAAGGGGGATCGGGTGGCGGAACCTCGCCACCCGGGTGTCAAGGGACCGTATGGAATCTTCTACACACATGTAAAAGTCGATCGACGGTCGGCCTGCCCGGTGCTCCGGGCCCGCGTTCGGTGGGCGAGTGCCCGTAGGCGCAGGCGATCGGCCGTCGCTCTGCTCGAAACCCTTGGCGGGATGCGGTGAATTGCCCCGATTCGTCTGCCGATTGGACGCTCTTTACCCAATGGCGGGACCTGGCCAATCAATGAAGCAGACCTGTCAATTCATCTGCTGGATTGTCATGCTTCTGGTCACCCCCTGGCGGTAGCCCCACCCCCACCCCTTGGTGGCGAGCCGCTCGACTGCACGGGGTTCCCGCACGTCAGCACCCGTCCCGCCCCACAGGGCCGACCCGGCCCCCGGGACGCGGTGCGACCGCGCCCTGACGCGGTTTCCCGGAAGGACTCGTTCGTGAAGCGTAAGCTCGCAGCCGTCGCCGTGCTCTCGGCCACGGCCCTGTTGACCGGTGTGATCCAGGTGAGCACCGCCGCCCAGGCCGCTCCCGCCCCCTCGCTGCAGGCGCAGGCCGCCCAGCAGCACGCGACCGCGCTCAAGTTGGCGGCCGGTCAGGCCGGCCCGCTGGCCAAGGCGCTCAAGCTCGGCGACAAGGAGCAACTGGTCGCCAAGGACGCCGTGGTGGACAAGGACGGCACCCGCCACCTGCGCTTCGAGCGCATCTACGCCGGCCTGCCGGTGATCGGTGGAGACCTGGTCGTCCACCAGAAGGCCGACGGCTCGGTGAAGTCGGTCGACAAGGCGGTCGCCGCACGGATCGCGCTGCCGAGCCTGACCCCGAAGATCGCCGCCGACCAGGCCGTCACCCAGGTCACCGCGGGAGTCAAGGCCACCGTCGGGGTGAGCGCCGACGCCGACGAGTCGCCGCTCACCGAGGTCCACCGGGCCGGTCGGGCCGAGCTGGTGGTCTGGGCCACCGACGGAACCCCGCGCCTGGCGTACCGCACCACGGTCGAGGGCCTGCGCGCCGACGGCACCCCGAGCCGCCAGATCCTCGTCACCGACGCCGCCGACGGCCGGGTCCTCGCCACGCACGAGACGATCGAGACCGCGGCCGGCACCGGCAACGGCGTCTTCGTCGGTCAGGTTCCGCTGACCACCACCCAGAGCGGTTCGAGCTACTCGCTCAAGGACGCGAGCCGCGGCGACCAGTCCACCAGCGACCTCAACGGCGGCACCGACGGAACCGGCTCGCTGTTCGCCAACACCAGCAACAACTTCGGCGACGGAACCGTCAACAGCCGCGAATCCGCCGCCGTGGACGCCCAGTTCGGCGCCGCCACCACCTGGGACTTCTACAAGAACACCTTCGGCCGCAGCGGCATCCGCAACGACGGCGTCGGTGCCCTGAGCCGGGTGCACTACGGCTCCAACTACGTCAACGCCTTCTGGGACGACAGCTGCTTCTGCATGTCGTACGGCGACGGCAACAACGACACCGCGCCGCTCACCGAGATCGACGTGGCCGGGCACGAGATGAGCCACGGCGTCACCGCCGCGACCGCCAACCTCAACTACTCCGGTGAGTCCGGCGGCCTCAACGAGGCCACCTCGGACATCATGGGCACGATGGTCGAGTGGTACGCCAACCTGCCCTCCAACCCGCCGAACTACTGGATCGGCGAGCTGATCAACCTGCGCGGCGACGGCAGCCCGCTGCGCTACATGGACCAGCCGAGCAAGGACGGCGCCTCGGCGGACTACTGGGACGCGAACGTCGGCAACCTGGACGTGCACTACTCGTCCGGGGTGGCGAACCACTTCTTCTACCTGCTGTCCGAGGGCAGCGGCGCGAAGACGATCAACGGGTTCAGCTACAACAGCCCGACGTACGACAACTCCACGCTCGCGGGCATCGGGCGGGACAAGGCCGCGCAGATCTGGTACCGCGCGCTGACCACCTACTTCACCTCCACCACCGACTACTCGGGCGCCCGGGCGGGCACCCTCAGCGCGGCGGCGGACCTGTACGGATCGGGCAGCGCGGAGTACAACGCCGTCGCCGCCACCTGGACGGCCGTCAACGTCAACTGAGCTGAGCTGAGCTGAGCTGAGCCGAGTCCGGTGCCGGTTCCGGTGAGACCTCGGGCGTGAGCCGAGCCCGGAACCGGGTCGGAACCGGGCCGGCCCGGGCCAGGGCCGATCAGGCCCGGGCCCGGGAAGGAGTCGAGGCCCCGCCGGGCCGTGGGTGCCGGCCGGCGGGGGAGTACGGCGGGAGCGACGGTGAGCGGACCACCGTCGCTCCCGCTGTATGGCGCCTGACGATACGTCAATTTTCCTTCTCGTGCAGCTTTGGAAGAGGTTCGCGGAACAGCCGGTGGCGGGCGGCGGAGCGCGGGGCGCGAAGTAGCACCTCCACCGGGCCTCCGTACACCCAGAAAACTCGACCATCGCGGTGGTAGTGGACAACCCTCGGGAGCGGCAGTGCACTTGGTTCCGGGGCGAGCCCCCGGGTCCGTAGCGTCCCCGGCATGACGCTACTGAAGCAAAACCCGTCGAGCGCCGTCCGATGGCGCGGCCTGCTGGTCTACCTGGTGCTCGCCTACGCCGGGATGTGGGCGGCCATGACACCACTGCTCGCCGACGGCTACCGGCGCGCCGACGCCCGCGAGGAGGTCGGCGTCCTGGAACAACTCTGCATCGGGGCCGCCATGCTGGCCCCGGCGCTGGCGGCCCTGCTCGTGGTCCGCTTCGTCGAGCGCGGCGGCGGGGTGCGGGAGGCGCTCGCGCTGCGGTGGCCCCGGCCGCGGGCCCGCGCGGTCCGGGCCTGTCTGCTGCCGATCGGGGTGCTCGGCGCACTGACGGCCGGGACGCTGGTGCTCGGTGCGGTGGCGGGCGGCTACCCGTTCGCCGGCTTCGGATCGCTGGACGCGGGGCGGATCGGATCGTGGGCGCTCCAGGGCTCGATCGGGATGGTGCTGTCGCTGCCGCTGTTCTTCGGTGAGGAGATCGGCTGGCAGGGCTTCCTCTTCCCCCGGTTGCTGCGACTCGGCCGGGGCGAGGGGCAGGGCGACGGCCGGGGCGAGGGCGGAAGCGGAGGCGGTGGCGGTGGCGGTACAGCGGCGTTGGTCCGGGCGTACGTGCTCACCGGAACGGCCTTCGCGCTCTGGCACCTGCCGACGCTGCTGATGGGCGGCCAGTACCCGGGGCGGCCCTGGTACCTGGCGGTGCCCGCGCTGACGGTGAGCTGTGTGCTCGTCCTGCCGGTCTTCACCTGGCTGAGGCTGCGCTCGGGGTCGGTGGTCCCGGCGGTGCTGGCGCACGCCTTCGCGAGCAGCATGAGCGTGTCGATGGTGCGGGAGTTCGCCGCCCCGGGCGCCGAGCTGGATCCGCTCACCATGTCGCTGGCCGGCTGGCCCGGCTGGATCGTCCTCGGCGGGTTCGTGGCCTTCCTCGCGTGCACCGGGCGGCTGCGGCCGGAGCGGTACGGGCAGTGGTGACCGCCCGGGCGGCGGGTGGATGACGGGTGGCGAATGACGAATGACAGATTTCATCATCTGTTATCTGTTATCCGTCCTCAGATATCTGTCGTCCGTCACCCGCCCGCCGGCGCCAGGTCCCTGCGGATCTCGTCCAGGATCAGCCCGGCGCCGGTGTAGCCGATGCCGAGCATCCACAGGCTGTCGTCCACGCCGAACACCCGCCTGCTGCGTACGGCGTCTAGGTTCTTCCAGAGCGCGCCCTCGGTGATCCTTCCCCGGTCCGACTTGGCCGCGTCCCCGTACACGGAGTAGAAGATGACGTCGGCCGCCGCCTGGTCCACCTGCTCGGGGCTGATCTCCATCGAGAAGCCGGGCTTGTCCTGGTTGGCGGGCCGGCCGAGCCCGACGTCCTTGAACAGCGAGCCGACGAAGGTGTCGTTGAGGTAGAGCCTGGTCGGCGCGCCCGCCAGGAAGCGGGCCATCTCGACCCGGGTGGCCGCCGCCCTGGCAGGCCCGCCGAGTGCGGTCACGAGGTCCCGCAGCCTGGTCCGGTACGCCGCGTCCGCGGCCTCGGCCTCGGGCTGGCGGCCCAGTGCCTCGGCGTGCAGCCGGACGTTCTCCTTCCAGGTCGGGCCGGTGGTCCTGGAGAGCACCGTCGGCGCGATCTTCGAGAGCTCGTCGTAGCGCTTGTCGTCGCGGACCTGGTTGCTCAGGATGAGGTCCGGCCGCAGTGCCGCGATCGTCTCCAGGCCGGGCTGGCCGATCGCCCCGACGGGCTTCGTCCCGGAAAGTCGCTCCGCCGGCAGGTAGGCGGGGAAGGGGGCGCCCGCGGTGACGGTGGTGGCGCCGACCGGGCTGAGGCCGAGGGTGACCACCGAGTCCAGCGCGTCGGTGTCCAGGACCACCACCCGGCTCGCCCGCGCGGGCACGGTGCTCTCGCCGCGCGCGTGCCGGACCGTCCGCGTTCCGCCTGCCGAGCCGCCGCCGGTCGAGCCTGCCGAGCCGCCGCCGGTCGAGCCTGCCGAGCCGGCACCCGGCGCCGGGGAGCCGGACCCGCAGGCGGTGAGCACGACCCCGGGGGCGAGCCCGGCGGCGAGGCCGAGGGCGGCGCGGCGGCTGAGCGGTCGGGGCATCGGCGGTACCTCCAACGTGCGGGCGGGACGCGGGGATCCCTGCCCGGACAGCGGCCCGGTTACGCCTCGGAGCCGTTCTCCCGTCGCTGGCGCAGGAGTTCGGTGTACTCGACGTGCACCCGTCGGTCCATCGCGAGGGCGAACTGGGCGTCCGCGACCGTACGCGCCAGCGGCCGGACCCGCAGGATGCGCTCGGTGAGCCGGGCCGCCGCGCCGGGCGGCAACGGGGTGTCGGCGGCCAGCGCGCTGAGCAGGTGCTCGCTGACCACCTCGATGAAGATCTCGGCGATGGCGTCCACGTGCTCCTGGGTGCGCCGGCTGGCCTCCAGTACGGCCGAGAGCGGCACCCCCTCCGCCACCAGCTCGGTGGTGGCGTCCATCAGCCGGCGGCTGACGTGGGTGATGCCGTCCTCCTCGACGGTGATGTAGCCCTGGGCGATCGATTCGGCGGTGTTCTCCTCGGTGAGCTGGTCGCCGAACGCGGTCTTCAGTTCGTCCCAGTCCAGGCGAACCGGGGTCTCGTCGGACCACGGCGCGACGATCGCCGCCTCCAGTCCGATCAGCTCGGCGACGTCCCGCCCGCTCTCGCCGGCGCCGATCAGCTCGGTGATGCCGCCCAGGGTGTGGCCGCGTTCGAGCAGTTCACCGATCATCCGCAGCCGGGCCAGGTGCTCCTCGCTGTACCAGGCGATGCGGCCCTCCCTGCGGGGTGGCTGAAGCAGTTTGCGCTCGCGGTAGAAGCGCAGGGTGCGGGTGGTGATGCCGGCGGCCTCGGCCAGTTCCTCCACCCGGTACTCGCGTTTTCTGTCGCCCGCAGCAGCTCTGACCTTGTCCACGGCGATCAGCATAGGACCGCCGGCCCGGAAGGTTCCCCGAACCGGAGCCGTCGTGCTTCTTCCATCCGGTGTCAGCAAGGGCTACCCTGCCAACCATGCCAGTGATTACTGGCGCGATTGGCAGGGTCCCGGAGGCGAGCCCCCGGGAGGTTCCGGGGCCGCGACCCCGGGAGAGCGCGACGATCACCGTCCCACCCTCAGGAGGTTTGCCGCATGGCACCCAGCAGCAAGCGCCCCCGCTCCGGCGCGTCCGCAGCGACCGACACCGCCGCTGCGCAGGAGCCCGTCCCGCACGTCCGGGTGGCGGTGATCGGCTCCGGCTTCGGCGGCCTCGGCGCCGCGGTCCGACTGCGTCGCGCCGGGATCACCGACTTCGTGGTGCTGGAACGGGCGGACTCCGTCGGCGGCACCTGGCGGGACAACAGCTACCCCGGCTGCGCCTGCGACGTTCCCTCGCACCTCTACTCCTTCTCCTTCGCGCCCAACCCCGACTGGCCGCGCAGCTTCTCCGGCCAGCCGGACATCCGCGCCTACCTGGAAAAGGTCGCGACCGTCTTCGGCCTCCGCCCCCACCTGCGCTTCAACACCGAAGTACTGGAAGCCCGCTGGGAGAGCGAGCAGACCCGCTGGCGGATCACCACCTCGGCCGGCCAGTGGACCGCCGACGCCGTCGTCTCCGCCGCCGGACCGCTCGCCGACCCGCAGATCCCCGACCTGCCCGGACTGAGCGGCTTCCCCGGCAAGGTCTTCCACTCCTCCCGCTGGGACCACGACTTCGACCTGACCGGCAAGCGCGTGGCGATGGTAGGCACCGGCGCCTCCGCCGCCCAGATCATCCCGTCGATCCAGCCCGGAGTCGGCAAGCTGACGGTCTTCCAGCGCACCCCGGCCTGGGTGCTGCCCCGTCGCGACCGCGAGATCACCCAGCTGGAGAAGTGGCTGCACGGCCGCCTGCCGGTCACCACGAAGATCCGCCGCGGCACGCTCTTCGCCCTCCGGGAGATCCAGGTCGACGCCTTCGTGCGCCGGCCCGGACTGCTGCGCCTGGTCCAGCGGCTCGCCGAGCGCCACATCGCCCAGGGCGTCCGCGACCCGGAGCTGCGCGCCAGGCTCACCCCGGACTACCGGATCGGCTGCAAGCGCATCCTGCTCAGCAACACCTACTACCCGGCCCTCGCGGCGGCCAACACCGAGGTCGTCTCCTCCGGCCTGCGCGAACTGCGCGGCTCCACCCTGGTCGCGGCCGACGGCAGCGAGCACGAAGTGGACGCCATCGTCTTCGGCACCGGCTTCCACGTCACCGACATGCCCATCGGCGCCCGGGTGTTCGGCGCCAACGGCACCAGCCTGGCCGAGGAGTGGAAGGATGGCATGGAGGCGCTGCGCGGCTCGACCGTGCGCGGCTTCCCGAACCTCTTCTTCGTCATCGGGCCCAACACCGGCCTCGGCAACAGCTCGATGATCCTGATGATCGAGTCCCAACTGAACTACATGATCGACGCGTTGACCACGCTCGGCTCGATCGGTGCCGCCGCGATGCAGCCCACCGCGCGCGCCCAGCGGCAGTGGAACCTCGAAGTCCAGCACCGGATGGACCGCACCGTCTGGACCACCGGCGGCTGCCTCAGCTGGTACCTCGACCCGAACGGCAAGAACACCGTGCTCTGGCCCGGTTCCACCACCTCGTTCCGCCGGGCCACCCGCAAGGTCGACCTCGGCGAGTACGAGCTGATCATGCGCGCCGCACCGGCCGCCACCCGCACCACTGCCCAGGAGGTCTCCGCGTGAGCGCCCGGCTGCCCGAGGAATACGAACCGCCGCTTCCGGCCGAGGAGTTGAGCGTCCGGTCGGCGGACGGCATCCGGCTGCACGTCGAGGTGCACGGCCGGCCCGGAGCGCCCACCGTGGTGCTCGCCCACGGCTGGACCTGCTCGACCGCCTTCTGGGCCCCGGTGATCCGCCGACTGTCCGACCGCTACCGGGTGGTGGCCTACGACCAGCGCGGCCACGGGAACAGCGAGATCCCGCCGAGCCGGGCCCGCTACTCGACCCGGGCGCTGGCCGAGGACCTGTCCGCCGTACTCGCGCGGACCGTTCCGGCGGGTGAACGGGCCGTCCTCGCCGGGCACAGCATGGGCGGGATGACCATCATGACCGCCGGCGGCCGTCCCGAGGTCGCCGACCGCACCGCGGCGGCCGTCCTGATCTCCACCGGGCCGGGCGACCTCGTGGCCGAACTCACCGTCCTGCCACCGGCCGTACGGCCCCGCGGCCTGCGGCGCTTCCTGCACCGGCAGCTGCTGCGCTCCCGGATGCCGCTCGGGCCGGTCTCGCCGGTCAGCCGGGTGGCGCTCAAGTACGCCACCATGGGGCCCGGTTCGTCCGCCGGCCAGGTCGAGGCGACGGCCCGGATCGTGCACGCCTGCCCGACCGCCGTCCGCGCCAACTGGGCCGCGGTGCTGGAACGGCTGGACGTCCACGCCGGGCTCGCCCGGCTCGCCGCGCCCACGGCGGTGGTGGTCGGCACCGGCGACCGGCTGACCCCGCCCGTGCACGCCCACCGGATCGTCGCCGAACTCCCGAACCCTCAGGGGCTGTTGCTGCTTCCCGGGGTCGGCCACATGTCGCCGCTGGAGCGCCCGGACGAGGTCGCCGCCGAGATCCACCGGATGGCCGCCGCGTACCTGGCGTCCGCGCCGGCCGGTGCGGCTTCGGCCGGTGCTGGTTCGGCCGGTGGTGCTTCCGCCGGTGGTGCTCCCGCCGGTGCTGCTTCCGCTTCCGTCGATGAGAGGACCGCCGTCGCATGAACGCCATCCCGCCGTTGTCCGCGCAGGTCGTCGTCGTCACCGGGGCCGCGCGCGGCGTCGGTGCGTCGCTGGCCCGCAAGCTCGCCCGGCGCGGGGCCAAGGTCGCCCTGCTGGGACTGGAGCCGGAGGAGCTGAAGGCCGCCGCCGCGCAGTGCGGGCCGTCCGCGAGCAGCTGGGAGGTGGACGTCACCGACCTCGACGCGCTGGAGGACACCGCCTGGCGGATCAAGGAGCACTACGGTCGGATCGACGCCGTCGTCGCCAATGCCGGGATCGCCATCGGCGGTCCGCTGACCGACAGCGACCACAAGGCGTTCAGCCGGGTCATCGAGGTCAACCTGCTCGGCAGCGTGGCCACCGCGCGGGCGTTCCTGCCGGCGCTCGCCGAGAGCCGCGGCTATCTGCTCCAGATCGCCTCGCTCGCGGCGCTGACTCCTGCGCCGCTGATGAGTGCGTACTGCGCCAGCAAGTCCGGGGTGGAGGCCTTCGCCCACTCGATCCGTGCGGAGGTGGCCTATCAGGGGGTCAAGGTCGGTGTTGGGTACCTGAGTTGGACCGACACGGACATGGTGCGCGGGGCCGACCAGGACGCCGTGCTGAAGCAGATGCGCTCCCGGCTGCCGTGGCCGGCGAACAAGACGTATCCGCTGGAGCCCGCGGTGGACCGGATCGTCGCCGGGATCGCCCGCCGGTCCGCCCACGTCTACGCGCAGGCCTGGCTGCGCGGGATGCAGCCGGTCCGCTGGCTTCTGCCGTCCCTGATCGCGGTGGTCGGCTCCCGGGACGTGGCCCGGATCGCACCCCAGCTCGCCGCCACCGCGGCGAGCCGCCTGCGCGCCGTCGGCGCCGGGGGCGCGGCGGACACCGCGGTCCGGGGGAGCCGGAGCGGGGCGGGCGACTGACGGGTGAGGACTGAGGGCTGAGGGCTGAGGGCGAAGGGCCAACGGCGGACAGCTGACAGCCGACGGACGACAGCGAACAGATGACGGACGACAGCTGACAGATTTTGAAACCTGTCAGCTGTCACCCGTTCGCCGTTCACCCGCCCCCTCCGCGATCCCCGCCAGCGTCTCCAGCGCCCGCGCGAGCACCGGCAGCGGCGGGGACGCGAGCCCGACCCGGACGGCGGAGGGCGAGCGCCGGGGGTCGACGGCGAAGGCCGCCGCGGGCGTGACCGAGATCCCGGCACGCGCCGCCTCCGCGACGAAGGCCTCCGCCCGTCGGCACGTCGGCAGCTCCCACCACAGGTAGTACGAGCAGGGGTCGGACCGCAGCCGTCGCCCCGTCAGCACCTCGCGGGCCAGCAGCTGCCGGGCCCTCGCGTCGGCCCGCTTCGCCGTCTCCACCGCGGCCAGCGTGCCGTCCCCGATCCAGCGCACCGCCGCCTCCAGCGCGAAACCGCTCGGCGTCCACCCGCCCGAGCGCAGCGCCCCCGCCACCCGCTCGCGCAGCGCCGTCGGGACGACCGCGAACCCGGTGGTCAGCCCCGGGGCGAGCCGCTTGGAGAGGCTGTCCACGAGCACGGTGCGCTCCGGCGCGAGCGCGGCCAGCGGTGCGAGCTCGGGTCGCAGGAAGGACCAGATGGCGTCCTCGACCACCGGCAGGTCGAGCCGTCGCAGCACCGCGACGAGTGCCACCGCCCGCTCCTGCGGCAGGCTCGCGCCGAGTGGGTTCTGCAGGCGCGGCTGGACGTACACCGCGCGCAGCGGCCCGGCCCGGTGGGCGGCGGCCACGGCCTCCGGCAGCAGTCCGTGCTCGTCCACGGCCAGCGGCACCAGTACGATGCCCAGCCGATCCGCCACCGCCTTGACCACCGGATAGGTCAGCTCCTCCACGCCCAGCCGCTGCCCGGGCGGCACCAGCGCGGACAGGGCCCCGGCGATGGCCTGCCGCCCGTTGCCGGCGAACAGCAGTCGCTCCGCCCCGACCTCCCAGGAGCCGGACGACACCAGGCCCGCGAACGCCCGCCGGGCCGCGACCGTCCCGGCCGCGCCGACCGGCCGCAAGGCGTCGCCCAGCGCGTCCGGACGCAGCAGCGGCGCCAGGGCGCCCGCCAGCAGCTCGGCCTGCCCGGGGACGGAGGGGTAGTTGAGCTCCAGGTCCACGGGGGCGGCGGCCGGCTCCGCGAGCGGCACCCGGGCGCCGTCCGGTGCGCGCCCGGCCCGGACGAACGTCCCGCGCCCGACCTCCCCGACGGTCAGCCCGCGCCGGGCCAGTTCCCGGTAGACGCGTCCGGCGGTCGAGTTGGCGATGCCCCGGCTGCGCGCGAAGGCGCGCTGGGTGGGCAGCTGCTGGCCGGGCCGCAGCCGCCCGTCCGCGATCTCGGCGGCGATCCGGTCGGCGATCAGGCGGTAGTCGTCCATCGGCGGTCGGCCTCCAGAGGTCTCTCGTTGCTCGCGGGCTCGCGCACCGGCCAAGCACCAGCCCGCGCGACGGCCCGCACGCCGGCCCCGGCCCACATTGCACCGAGTGCAAAGTCATCATTGCATTGACCCGATGGTCCGTCCTAGCCTCCTCGCATGGACGCGTTGACATCGGCCGTGGACGGCCGGGCCGTACTCGGGATCGCCGCCGTGGCCCTGGGCATGGTGCTGTCGCCCGGGCCCAACATGATCTACCTGGTCTCGCGCTCGATCGCGCAGGGCCGCCGCGCCGGGCTGATCTCGCTGACCGGGGTCGCGGCCGGTTTCCTCGTGTACCTGGTCGCGGTGACGGCGGGAGTGGCCGCGGTGTTCTCCGTGGTGCCCGCCCTCTACACCGCGATCAAGCTGGCCGGCGCCGGGTACCTGCTCTGGCTGGCCTGGAAGGCGGTCAAGCCGGGCGGCACGGCGGTCTTCGCCCCGCAGCAGCTGCCGCCGGACCCGCCGCGCCGGCTGTTCGCGATGGGCTTCCTGACCTGCCTGCTCAACCCCAAGATCGCCATCATGTACATCTCGCTGCTGCCCCAGTTCGTGGCCCCGGAGCGCGGCCACGTCGCCGTGCAGAGCCTGCTGCTGGGCCTGGTCCAGATCGCGATCGCGATCACCGTCAACGGCCTGATCGCGGTGAGCGCGGGCGGCATCGCCGCCTTCCTCAACCGCCGGCCCGGCTGGCTGCGGATCCAGCGCTACGCGATGGGCACCGTCCTCGCCGGCCTCGCCGTGCGCATCGCCGCCGACCGCGCCAAGGCCGTGGCGGTCTGAAGCCATAGTGCTCCGAGGCCGCAGCGGTCCAGGGGCGAGGTGCGAGTGCGAGATGCTAGGTGCTACGGCCGGTGGCGGTCCGCAGCACCTCGTACCCCGCCTGGACGAAGCGTCCGCCGCGCTTCGGGCCGGTGTTGGCGAGGGCCGCCACGGCGGTCGCGCCCGTCGGAGAGAACCCGACGAAGGCGGTGAACCCCCGGGTCGCGCCAGTGTGGAAGTACAGCTCGCGCCCGCCCGAGCGGCGGTGGTTCCACACCAGGCACAGCTCGTCGGGGGAGTGCGGAAGCCGCAGCCTGACCCGTTGGACCTCGGCCAGTGGCGTACCCAACTCGCCGCCCTCCTGGTCGAGATGGGCCTGGAGGTAGCGCAGCAGGTCGCTTCCGCTGGCCCGTACCGCGCCCGCGCCCGGCAGTCCGGGGATCCGCCAGGTCGGCATCGCCCGTTCACGCCGGTAACCGGTCGCCCGGCTCGGCGCGTCCGGCGCGTCCGGCGCGCATGTGGTGGCATCGAGTCCCAGTGGCACCAGGACCCGCTTGGCGAGCAGCTCCCCGTACGGCAGTCCGCCCGTCTCGGCCAGCAGTCGCCCGAGCAGTCCGACCCCGTAGTTGGAGTACCGGTACGTGCTGCCGGGCCTGCCGCGCACGGTGGTTCGGGCCAGGGCGGCTCTCAACCGGTCGTCGTCGAATGCCGCGTACGGGTTGGTCTGCCAGGTCGGCACGGCTCCGGCGAGCAGTCCGGGCGGCAACCCGGGCAGCCCCGAGGTGTGGGTGGCGAGGTGCAGCAGCCGGATCGGCTCGGGGGAGCGGACGGTCATCGGACGCCAGTCGGGCGGCAGTCGGTGTTCGACCGGGTCGTCGAGGGCGAGTTCGCCGCGCGTGGCCAGGTCGGCGAGCAGCAGCGCGGTGAACGTCTTGCTGACCGAGCCGAGTTCGAAGACGGTGTCCGGGGTGCATGCTGCCGCCCGCCCTCGCGCGAGGCGCCCGAAGCATCGCACCTCGCCCTGTCCTTCGCGCGCCACGGCCACGGTGACCGCGGTCGCGTACGGCGCGGCCGCCCGCACTGCCGCACGGACGGCCGTGTCGAGTTCGTTCATGCGGCCGCGATGTCGGCGGTTTCGGCGCCGTCCGCGCCGCCGAGTGCCCGGGAGAGTGCGACCGTCGAGGCCACGACCGCGACCACGCCGGTGTGTTCGTGTGCGCGGATGGCCAACTCCTCGTCGTCCTCGATCGGTTCGTTGTCCCGGGGCACCAGGCCGTCCGCCCGCTGCACCGAGGCCAGGGCCTCCCAGCCGGACCGCCCGGTGATGGGTTCCCCGATGCACGAGTCGACGATCAGCAGCTCGCCGACCAGGTCCCACTCGCCGATCTCCAGCCAGATGTCGAGCCAGACCGGCAGCCAGTCGTGCAGGTAGTCCCGCATCGGCTCGGGCAGGTCCTGGGGTCGGGCGCCCCAGTCGGTGAGGTGGAAGACGGTGTGGGTGACCTGGTAGGCGGTGGACCAGGAGACGGTCCAGGGTTCGGGGAGCGCGCCGAGCCAGGTGCGGGCTGCGAGCGTGGCCCAGTCCGGCCGGTGGCTGAGTCCGATGATCCGACGCGCGTTGGCCACGGCCAGCTGCCGGCTGCCCTGGATCTCGACGGCGTGCACGGCCCGCAACCGGCTGAGTGATTCGAGCAGCTCCTCCAGTGCGGCGTGCCGGTGGCCGAGCCGGGCGAAGTGGGCGTACGTCTCCAGCGGGTCCGTGATGGTGACGTACCGCAGCTGGCGCTCGTAGAGCATGTCGCCCTCGCGCAGCTGGCCCCAGGCGGTCGTGAGGAGGTCGCGCGCGGCAAGGATGTCCTGCGGTCCGGCGACCCCGTCGCGCAGCACCAGGGAGGAGGCCATCGCGACCTCGCAGAGCGGCTTGTAGATGTCGTCCGGTTCGGAGAGGTTGATAACGCTGTTGTCCGCGAACTTGCCGTAGCTGCCCTGGTACGAGGTGTGCAGCCAGGACAGCGCGCGGGTGCCGAGCTGTTGGGCGATGGTGAGCGTCTGGGTGTCGGTCATGCCGGGCTTCCCTCCAACAGGCGCTGGGCGACGGCGAGTTCGAGGCGCGTCCGGACTGCTCCGATGCCGACCAGGCGGGTCCGGTCCAGGACCGGTTCGACCTCGAGCCGTGGCGGGAGCCCCTCGGCGCTCGTCCAGGCGAGCCACCGGGCGAGCCGTACGGCGGTGGTGAAGTCCCGTCGGAGCATGGAGCGGACGGTGCCGTGGGCGAGGTGCAGGGTGCCGGAGCGGGCGGCGTCGTGCACCGGACCGTCCAGTCCGGGCAGCGCGAGCACGGACAACTGCGCCATCCGTACCGACCAGGACTGCCAGCCCAGGTCGGCCGGTCCGGGCACGGGGGAGGGCGGTGAGGCCGGTGCGGCGTCCCCGTACGGTGTGCGGGCGAGCAGCCGGTCGATCGCCCAGTCCTGCCAGGCGATGACCAGCGCGGCCTCGGCGGATGCCGGTGCCGGGGCGGGGAAGGCCCGTCGGGCCTCGGCGAGCAGCGCGGCGGTGGGTCCGTCGGGCTCGGCCCCGGCGAGCAGTTGCGGGGTGAAGAGGTCGGCGCCGAGCACGCGCACCGCGGCCAGCAGCGGGCGGGGCGCGGCGGTGTCCGGGTCCGCGAGTGCGGCCGCACCCCCGGCGCCCCGGAGGGCGTCGAGGGTCCGGCCGGCCACCCGCTCGACCGCCGCGGCGTACTCGTCACGGAGAGGGGTATCGGCGAACGGCATGGTGGTGAGCTACTCCTTCAGGAGACTCGGGAAGGGCGCGGGGCCCCAGGGGCGCACGGCCCGGTGGGGCGAGGAGGCCCGGCTACCTGATCGGCTTCTCCTTCGGTCCCTTCGGGGAGAGCAGGACCAGGCCGAGCAGGAGCAGGAGCCCCGCGGCCTCGGGCGAGTACGTGGGCGCGTCGGACACGACGGCCTCTTCCTCCACCATCAGGCTCGCGAGTGTCTCGGCCTCAAGCGTCGCGCTGCGTGACGTCGTTGCCGTTCCGGTCCGGAACTGAGTAAGCATCAGAAGTGCCTCCTCGTCTGGATTTCACCGCCCGGTCGGACGATGCCCCCGTTCGACAGTACGAGCACCTCCGGTGACCTGCATCCGCAGCCCGCTGAGCTGGGGCATTGCCCTGGATGTGGGCCCTGTCGAGGCGAGTCGGTACGGTCGGGGCATGACCACAGCCTTGATCACCGGCGCGACCGCCGGCATCGGAGCCGCCTTCGCCCGCCGGCTCGCCCGCAGCGGCTACCAGCTCGTGCTGGTGGCCCGGGACACCGAGCGCCTGGAGCGCGCAGCCGCCGACCTGCACGGCAGGTACGGCATCGAGGCGGAGGTGCTGGCCGCCGACCTCGCGACGGACGAGGGCATCGGCGCCGTGGAGGCCCTGCTCGCCGACGCCGCCCGCCCGGTGGACCTCCTGGTCAACAACGCCGGCTTCGGCAACAAGGGCGCCTTCGGCACGGTTCCGCTCCAGGACGAGCTGGCCATGCTGAAGGTGCACATCGAGGCGATCCTGCGGCTGACCACGGCCGCCCTGCCCGGCATGCGGGAGCGCGGCCGCGGTGCGATCGTCAACGTCGCCTCGGTGGCGGCCTTCCTGCCGCGCGGCACGTACGGCGCGAGCAAGGCCTGGGTGGTGAGCTTCACCCAGGGCGTGCTGCGCGACCTCGGCGGTACGGGCGTGCGGATGATGGCGCTGTGCCCGGGCTTCACCCGGACCGAGTTCCACCAGCGGGCCGGGATGGGCACCGGCAACATCCCGTCCTGGTCCTGGCTCTCCGCCGAGCGGGTGGTGGACGAGGCGATGCGCGACCTGGCCCGCGGTCGGTCCGTGTCCGTGCCGGGCAAGCGGTACAAGGCCGCCGTGGCCATCGCGCGGGTGCTGCCCTCCGGCAAGCTCGGCGGGTTCTCCTCGAAGGCGGCGCGCACCTACCGGACCAACTGACGGCCGGGGCGGTCGGGCGGTCGGGTACGGGCGCGGGTCCTGGGCGGCCGCCGGGCTCCGGGCGGCCGGCTGGCCGGGGCGGTCGGGCGCGGGTCCCGGGCGTCCGCCGGGTCCCGGCCGGTCGGGCGGTCCGCGGGTCGGCGGGAGTCGAGGAATAGAGCAACCCTCACTATTAGCTTGTCTAACTATGAGCTATCCTCGCTATGCTGACCCCAGTCCGACCGTCCGCCCGACTGTCCCACCCAGGGAGGCCCGTCCTTGAGGCCCACCGCCATCGACTGGACCCCGCCCGAGCGCGCCGAGGGCGAACCCCGCCCCTCGGCCGAGTGGCGCCGCATCCTCGCGCTCTTCCGCCCGTACCGGGGCCGCCTGACCGTCGTCGGGCTGCTGGTGGCCGCCTCCGCGGTGGTCTCGGTCGTCTCCCCGTTCCTGCTCAGGGCCGTCCTGGACATCGCCATCCCGCAGGGCCGTACCGGGCTGCTCAGCCTGCTCGCGCTCGGGATGATCCTGACCGCCGTGGTGAACAGCGTCTTCAACGTCCTCCAGACGCTGATCTCCACCACCGTCGGCCAGCGCGTGATGCACGACCTGCGGACCTCCGTCTACGGCCACCTCCAGCGGCAGTCGCTGGCCTTCTTCACCCGGACCCGCACCGGCGAGGTGCAGTCCCGGATCGCCAACGACATCGGCGGCATGCAGTCCACGGTGACCTCCACCGCGACCAGCCTGGTCTCCAACCTGACCGCGGTGGTCGCCTCGGTCGTCGCCATGGTCGCCCTCGACTGGCGGCTGACCGTCGTCTCGCTGCTGCTGCTCCCACTGTTCGTCTGGATCAGCCGCCGGGTCGGCCGGGAGCGCAAGAAGATCACCACCGAGCGGCAGAAGCAGCTGGCCGCGATGAGCTCGGCGGTCCAGGAGTCGCTGTCGGTCAGCGGCATCCTGCTCGGCCGCACGATGGGCCGCTCCGGTTCGCTGGCCCGGGAGTTCACCGACCAGTCCGACCAGCTCGCGGACCTGGAGGTGCGGGCCAGCATGGCCGGGCGCTGGCGGATGAACACCATCATGATCGTGATGGCCGCGATGCCCGCGCTGATCTACTGGGCGGCCGGGCTGACCTCCGCCGCCGGCGCGCCGATCGTCTCGGTCGGCACCCTGGTCGCCTTCGTCACCCTCCAGCAGGGCCTCTTCCGCCCGACCGTCAGCCTGCTCTCCACCGGCGTGGACGTGCAGACCTCCCTGGCGCTCTTCCAGCGCATCTTCGAGTACCTCGACCTGCCGGTGGAGATCGACGAGCCGGCCGACCCGGTCACCCTGACGGGCATCCGCGGCGAGGTCCGCTTCAAGGACGTCGACTTCCGCTACGACCCGGAGCAGGAGCGCCCGACCCTGGCCGGCGTCGACCTCACCGTCCCGGCCGGGAGCTCACTGGCCGTGGTCGGCGAGACCGGCTCGGGCAAGACCACCCTCAGCTACCTCGTGCCGCGGCTGTACGACGTCACCGGCGGGCAGGTCGCCCTGGACGGCGTGGACGTGCGCGAACTGTCCTTCGACACCCTGGCCCGAGCCGTCGGCGTGGTCTCCCAGGAGACCTACCTCTTCCACGCCTCGGTCGCCGAGAACCTGCGCTTCGCCAAGCCCGGCGCCGACGACGCGGAACTGGTCGAGGCCGCCCGGGCAGCGCAGATCCACGACACCATCGCCGCCCTCCCGGACGGCTACGACACCCTGGTCGGCGAGCGCGGCTACCGCTTCTCCGGCGGCGAGAAGCAGCGCCTCGCGCTCGCCCGGACGATCCTGCGCAACCCGCCGGTGCTGATCCTCGACGAGGCCACCAGCGCGCTCGACAACCGCACCGAGCGCGCCGTCCAGCAGGCCGTGGACACCCTGGCCGCCGGCCGCACCACGATCACCATCGCGCACCGGCTCTCCACCGTCCGCGCCGCCGACCAGATAGCCGTCCTGGACCGCGGTGAGGTGGTCGAACTCGGCACCCACGAGGAGCTGGTGGCGCTGGACGGCCGGTACGCGGCGCTGCTGCGCCGGGAGGTGCCGGAGGCCGCCGGGCAGCCCGAACCGGCCGTGCTCGGGCGCGTGTGACGACCCGGGTGCGGGCGCGTGCGACGACCCGGGTGCGGGCGCGTGCGACGACCCGGGGCGCGGGTGCGAGCGTGGGTGTGCGCGTGGGTGTGCGCGCCGGTGACGGACGCGGCGGTCAGGCCGCCTTCGGCACCTCGTTGTAGCTCTCCGCGACCTCCTGGCCGGAGAGCCGCTGGATGGCCGCCATGACCTCGTCGGTCACCTGCCGACGGGCCTTCAGCGAACGGGCCTGCCCGTGCAACTCGTCGAAGTGCAGCGGCTCGCCGAAGCGGACCGTCACCTTCTTCAACCGCGGGATCCGCTTGCCCACCGGCAGGATCTGCTCCGGACCCTCCAGCGCCACCGGCACGACCGGCACGCCCGCGGTCAGCGCGAGCCAGGCGACGCCCGTCTTGCCCCGGTAGAGCCGGCCGTCCAGCGAGCGGGTGCCCTCGGGGTAGATGCCGAAGGCCTTGCCGTCCTCCAGGATCTCCAGCGCCGACTCCAGCGAGGCCTGAGCGGAACGGTAGGTGCCGCGCTCGACCGGCACGGCGCCGATGGCCTCGAAGAAGTCCTTGGAGAGCCGGCCCTTGAGCCCGGTGCCGGTGAAGTACTCGGCCTTCGCGAGGAAGTGGACCCGGCGCGGGGCGGTCAGCGGGATCACCACGCTGTCGATGAAGGACAGGTGGTTGCTGGCCAGGATCACCCCGCCCTTGCGCGGCACGTTCTCGATTCCCTCGATGGCCGGCCGCCAGATCCCCCGCGAGACCGGTTTCAGCACCAACTTGGTGACGAGGTCGAGCACGATTCCCTCCCTGGACGAACGACCGCCCGGGAGGAGCCCGGGCCTGCAATCAGATCCGCAGACTACGACACCCACCCCCGCGCACGTCCACTCCCGGCGACCGTGGCGCGCGCCACGGCCGGGTAGGGTACGGCCGTCCGAACCGAGCGACACCCGCAGTACCCAGGAGGGCACGATGGAGACCACCGAGGCGATCAAGGCCTTTTTCGACCGTTTCGACAAGGACGGCGACGGCAGGATCACCCCGGCCGAGTACGCCCTGGCCGCCAACGAGATGGGCGACCACGACGTCACCATCTCGATGGCCGAGGCGCTGATCCACAGCATGGACACCAACCACGACGGCGTCCTGACCTTCGAGGAGTTCCTGGCCGCCCGCCGGCGCTGAACCCGCGCCGACGGGGCCGGTCGCCGTACCGGCGGCACCGGCCCCGTCCGGAGGCCCCCGCTGTTCCCCGCAGGGCCCTCGCTGTTCTCCGCAGGGCCCTCGGCAGGGGCCGCTACTCCTCCACCGGGAACACCCGGCGCACCACCCGCTCCGAGGCCCCGCCGTCGTCCCAGACGCAGAACTTCGCCCGGAACCGCGCCCGCGCCGCCGGCTCCGGGTCGCCCGCCAGCAGCGCCCGCGCCAGCCCGTCCGCGTCCACCGTGACCGCGCCCGGCGGCTCCGCGAACAGGTCGAAGTAGACGCCGCGTTCCCGCTGGTACTCCTCCCAGTCCGGGGCGAAGATCACCACCGGCCGGTCCAGCACCGCGTAGTCGAACATCATCGACGAGTAGTCCGTCACCAGCACGTCCGCCGCGAGGTAGAGGTCCTCGACGGTCGGGTGCGCCGAGACGTCCACGATCCGCGCCGATTCCGCGCCGGCCGCCGACAGGTCGCCCGGTCCGTCGGTGTGGAAGTAGTGGGTGCGCACCAGCAGCGTGAAGTCCGGGCCCAGCCGCCGGGCCAGCGCCGCCACGTCCAGCAGCGGCACGTAGCCGCCCTTGCTGCCGCGGTGGGTCGGCGCGTACAGCACCGCCCGGGTGTCCGGCCGCAGCCCGAGCCGCTCGCGCATCGCCCGGACCTCGTCCGGAGCGGCGTTCGCCAGCCGGTCGTTGCGCGGGTATCCGGTGTCCAGCATCTCGTACCGGCCGGGGAAGGCGCGGGCGAAGTGCCCGCTGGTGTGCGGGTTGGGGGAGACCAGGAAGTCCCAGCGGTCGACGGCCTCCTGGAGCAGCTCGAAGTCCATCCCCTCGGCCGCCGCCGGGTGGTCGCGCAGGTCCATGCCCATCGCCTTGAGCGGGGTGCCGTGCTGGGTCTGGACGTGCACCGTGCCCGGCCGCTTCGTCATGGTGCGGGGGAAGTTGACGTTGTTGACGAAGTACTTGGCGGTCGCCATCGCCCTGAGGTAGGCGGGGGTGTTGACGATCACGTGCGGAACCCCGGGCGGCAGCGCGGCGGCCTGGGCGCGGTTCTCCACCACCCACACGCCCCGGATCCGCGGGGCGAGTTCCTTCGCCTTCTCGTAGATCGCCGCCGGGCTGCACGCGTAACCCCGGTGCCAGTAGGCGGCGTAGACGGCGAGGTTCTCGTCCAGCGGCAGCCGGCGGAACGCGTTGTACGCGGTGAACCGGGCGCCGCTGCGCATCCCCTTCTTCACCGCGGGTGCCACCGCCCGTGCCCCGCGCTTGAGTTCGCGCGGCAGCCGCCCGGTGCGGCGCAGCTCCGCGTAGGCGATCCGGGCGCCGCGGGCGGCCAGCCGGTACTGCACGCCGCGCACCCCGCCGGGGAAGCGGTAGCCGGCCGGGCGGTGGCGGTCGAAGTGCCGGGCGATCCGCCGGAAGAAGTCCTTGCGCAGGTCGGCGGGGACCAGCCCGGGGGTGTCGTAGACGTTCAGCGCCTGGCGGACGGTCCGGTCGAAGACCAGGGTGCGCAGCGGGTCCGGGACCGGCCGGCCGGGGCGGTCCGGGCGGTCCAGGAAGGCGAAGATCGCGTCGTACTGGGCGAACACGTCCGCGTGCTTGGGGGAGGAGGTGGCGGTGATCGCGCCGTCCCGGCCGCGCCGGTAGAAGTAGCAGGGGCGGTCGAGGTAGCGCAGCCGCTCGGCGGCCAGCAGCGCCGGGTAGGTGACCGAGATGTCCTCGTAGTAGCCGCGGCCGAAGGAGACGCCGAGGCCGTCCAGGAACGCGCGGCGGAACAGCTTGTTCCACACCGACATCACGGTCTGGAACAGCGCCGGGTGCTCGGCCAGGGTGCAGCCCTCGACCAGCGGGGAGCCGGCCAGCACGTGGCGCCAGGGGTTGGGCTCCGTCCCGCCGTCCGGGTAGACGTGGGTGAAGTCGGTGATCAGCACGTCGGCGGGGGTCTCCCGGCGGCGCTCCTGCGTCAGCTCGTCCAGCAGCGCGCCGACCGTCCCCTCGGGCACCCAGTCGTCGCTGTCCACGAACCAGACGTACTCGCCGCGGGCCTGCGGCAGGGCGGCGGTGCGGGCGCCGCCGAGGCCCTGGTTCTCGGTGAGGTGCAGCACCCGCAGCCGGCTGTCGCGGGCCGCGTAGGCGTCCAGGATCGCGCCGGAGCCGTCGGGGGAGAGGTCGTCGACCGCGATCACCTCGAAGCGGGTCTCCGCGGCGGGGGTGTCGCCGAGGATCGAGTCGAGGCAGTGCGGGAGGTACCGCTCCACGCCGTGGACCGGGAGCACGATGCTGAGGAGGAGGGACACGCTGGCCGAGTGTACCGATCCACCGGGTGTCACCTGCGCGGACGTCCGGTGCGGGGCTTCCGGGGTGGTGGCCGGGGCGGTGACCGGGGGTGGCGGTGGTGGTGGGGCGGGGTGGCGGCCACGGTGGGGCGGCTCGCGGCAGGGGCCGTGGTGCACCCGGAACCGCCGGTGCCGGGCCCCTTGCGGGACGGCACCGGCAGTCAGGTGGCGGTCCGGCCGACCCTCGACGGCCGACCGCCGGTCCGGGCACCGCGCGAGCCGGGCCACCGCAGCGTCGAGGCGGCCGGGCAGTGGCTCGCGGGAGCCGGAGTTCTTCATCAATCGAACACACGCTTGGGTGCGGTGCGAGCACTGGCGTGTGCATCAGATACTGCTTGGAGGTTCGGCGGGAGTCAATCCCTCGAATGTGTTCACTTCCTGAAGTCTGTCGGTCACGGTGTCGGTCGGCGCCCGGTTCGGCCGGGCCGTGCACGGATCGGGCGCGGAGAACGCCCCCGATGATCGCTTTGTCGATGTGGCGGCCGTCTCCCGGCTGTCCCCTATATGGCGGCGCGAGCGGGGTGCGGGCGGGTCGCGGGCCGGCTGCGGGGCCGGCTGCGGGGTGGGGCGCGGGCGGGTCGTCGGTGGGGTGCGGGCGGGCCGCGGGGCCCGGATCCGCAGGGGCGCCGCCGTGCGCCGGGTGAGCGTCGTGCGCGTGCCGTGCGTACGGTTGCCGCACCCGCGCCTGTCGGACCGGGTGACGTACGGCCGGTCGTGCACCATCATTGATGCCTAGTCGTGACCGGCCTGGTGGCCCCTGGTGCTTCGTCAGTTGACGCCGCACGATACGGTGGCACAACACCAAGGACGGTTGCGCGAAGGCCGTCCTTCACGGATAGTCTTCGCCTCACGGCCCTGGCGCCTCGTAGGGGTGGGAAAAACTGATGGAACACATGCAAGTGCGGACTCGGCCCCGCGTGCCGGCGATCCAGTGCGGTGTCGGCACGACCGGCCGCCGGATCGACCGACACCTGGCCGTGCTCGGCGCGCCCGCACTCCCGGCGGTGGACACCGCCGAAGCGCTCGGGTTGATAAGGGAGCTCACGCCGCGCGGCGCCGAGGCCCCGACGACCCGTCGTCGCCACACCAGGATCTCGCTGCTGACGCCGCTGCGTCGGCTGCGGCGGAGCCTCTTCGGCGGGCGCGGCTAGTTCGACCGGCGCGGTACGGGTCCCTCCCCACCGCCCGGTCGGGAACCGACCCGGTGGACCGTCCGGTCCACCGGGTCTTCGGTGTGTCCGGACGATGTCCCGGGTTCGGGCCCGGTGAAGGCCCCGGGTGGCGGCTCCGGCACGTGCCCCGCCGTCCGGGTGATGTGGTCTGAACCTTTCACCCTACGCGAGTTCGCCTCCCCGGCGCGGCGACTCGGCGAGGGAGTACGCCCGGCCCGCTGGCCTGGGACAGGATGGCGCCATGGCGGACAACAACCACTCCACCCGGACCGGCTCCTTCCCGGACACCACCTTCCAGAGCGGCACCATCGAGATCACCACCGGCAGCCGCGAGGTCGCGCTCGACATCACCGACCGCTGCGCCGCGTTCCTCGACGAACGGGCCACCGGGCGCGACGGCCTGCTCAACATCTTCGTCCCGCACGCCACCGCGGGGATCGCGGTGCTGGAGACCGGCTCCGGCAGCGACGACGACTTCCTCGCCACCCTGCGCGACCTGCTCCCGGCCGACGACCGCTGGCGCCACCGGCACGGCAGCCCCGGCCACGGCCGGGACCACGTGGTGCCCGGCCTGGTCGCCCCGCACGCCACCCTGCCGGTCCTCGGCGGCCAACTGGCCCTCGGCGTCTGGCAGTCGGTGGTGCTGATCGACACCAACGGGGACAACCCGCGCCGGACCGTCCGGCTGTCCTTCCTCGGCTGACCTTCCTCGGCTGACCTCGGCGCGGTGCGCGCGGGCCCGGGCGCGCTCGGCGGGTTCGATGGGTCCGGCGGGCTTCGCGACTCAGCGGACGTGCGAGGCCACCGCGGCGAGGTAGCGCTCGATCGCGAGGTGCTGGCAGAGCAGGGCCACCGGGCGGCCCACCCTGGCGTACCAGGCGGACAGCCGGGAGAACGCGGTGACCTCGAACCACACCTCGCCGTCGGCGTCCATCGACACCAGGAACGCCTCCTCGCCACGCTCGGGGTGCCCGGGGAGGGTTCCGTACCCGAATCCGATCCGGTCCGGCTCGTCCACCGTCCACACCACCCGGCAGGGGATCACCAGCCGCGGCCGCCGGCTCCCCGGCAGGTTCAGCCGCAGCAGCACCGTCCCGCCCTCCCGGGCCGGGCCGGCGGGGTACACCGCGAAGCCGGTGCCCAACTGGCTGCCCCAGTCGAGCACGTACCGACCGGCCCGCTCCAGAACCTCCGCGCCGCGCCCCAGGTGGACCCGCCGCCGCAGGTGGGCGTAGCCGTCCGGCAGCCGTCCGCCCCCGCCCCGGGTGGCGCCCACCTCGGGGTACGACGGGGCGGTGGCGTGGGCGGCGAGGAGACGTCGGTGCAGGTCGGTGGGCATGCCGGTCACGGTAGCCGCCGGGCGGGAGGGGGCCTGCGGCGGGGCGGGATGGGTTTCAGGGAACGGGTTTCAGTGAACAGATTTCAGATGACGGATTTCAGCGAACGTTTTCTGAAATCTGTTCGCTGTCATTCGTTCGCCGGGACGCTCGGGCCGGCTCGGCCAGGACCGAGCCTGTTGCAGCTCAGCGGGGAGCGGAGTAGGAAGGCGGCATGAACGACACCGGTACGAACCAGGAAGCGGCCGTCTGCGAACTCGCGTCCGAGGGCGAAGCGGAGGCGGCGCTGCGGCACGACCCGGAGGCGACCGGGCCGCGCGCCGACTGCGTGCTGTGCGGGGAGCCGACCGAACTGCCCGCCGACCGGCCCGGCAGCACCCTCTGCCCGGTGTGCGCCTGGCAGCAGGCGCAGCGGATCGCCTGCTCGGGCTGATCCACGGCCGACCCCGGCCCCCCGGGTCGGCCTACGCGTCCTCCCGCCCGGCCAGCGCCAGGTTCGAGCCGCGCCGCCCCTTGCGGACCAGCAGCTGGGCGGGGATGCGGCTGCGCAGGTCGGCGACGTGGCTGACGATGCCGACCGCGCGGTCCCGCTCGCGCAGGCCGTCCAGGACGTCCATGACCTCCTCCAGGGCCTGCTCGTCGAGGGTGCCGAAGCCCTCGTCGATGAAGAGGGTGTCCAGCGGCATGCCGCCGGCCTCGTCGGTGACCACGTCGGCCAGTCCCAGGGCGAGGGAGAGCGAGGCGAAGAAGCTCTCGCCGCCGGAGAGGGTCGCGGTGTCCCGCTCGGTGCCCGTCCACGCGTCGACCACCCGCAGGGCCAGGCCCGAGCGCTTGGTGCCGCTGCCCCGGTCGTCGCTGTGCACCAGGGTGTAGCGCCCGCCGGACATCCGGACCAGTCGGTCGCTGGCCGCCGCCGCGACCTGTTCCAGCCGGGCCGCCAGGACGTACGACTCCAGGCGCATCCGCAGCCGGTTGTCGGCGGCGGTGCCGGCCGTGAGTGCGGCGAGCCGGGTGATCCGCCCGTACCGGTCCAGCGCGGGGGCCAGTTCGGCGGCGAGTCCGGTCAGCTGCCGCCCGATCGTGGCCAGCGCCCCGCAGCGCTCGCGGGCCGCCGCATGGGCGGCGTGCGACCGGCCGAGCCGGTCGGTGGCGGCGCCGAGCTCGGCCGCGACGGCGGGCAGGTCCACCGGCGGACGGCCCGCGGCCTCGGCCAGTTCCGGCAGCTCCAGCTCGCGGCGGACGGCGGCGGTCTCCGCGCGGTGCCGCTCCAGCCGGGCCTCCAGCCGCTCGCGCTCCTCGCGCGGCAGCAGCACCGCCAGGGCCGCCGCCGGGTCGGGGAAGCCCGCCGCGGCGGCGGCCTTGCCCAGTTCGTCCTCGGCCTCGTCGAGTCGGGCCGCCGCCTCCGTCCGGGCCCGGGCGGAGTTCGCCGCCGCGGCGACCGCCTCGGCGAGCCGGGTGAGGGCCGCGGCCCGGTCGGCGACCGAGGGCGCGTCGCCCCGGGCGGCCGCCACCCGGGCGGTCAGCGTCTGCTGCTCGGTGCCGAGCGCCAGCAGCCGGTCGGAGAGGACGGCGGCGCGCTCCTTGGCCTCCTGCAGCTCGTCGACCCGGCGGGTGCGGTCCTGCGACAGCCGGGCGATCTCCTGCTCGACCCGGCCGAGCGCCTCCGCCGCGTGCCGTGCCCCGCGATGCTGGTCCTCCATCCCGGCGAGGGCCTGCGCGAGCGTCTCCGTCGTGTCCGGCCCGGCCGCGCCGGCGGCGGTGGCCTCCCGCACCCGCAGTGCGGTGAGCGCCTGGTCGGCCTCCGTCCAGACCAGCTCGGCGTCGGCCTGGGCCCGGCGCGCCCGCTCCTCGTCCTCGGCGCCGACCCGCCCGCCGGGCGCGGCCTCGGCGGGCGCCGGGTGCTCCGGCGAACCGCAGACCCGGCAGGCCTCTCCCGTGCGCAACTGCTCGGCCAGCTCGGCGGCCATGCCGCTCAGCCGGCGGTCCCGCAGGTCCAGGCTGTGCTCCCGGGCGTCCAGCGCGGCGGTGCGCAGCGCGACCGCCCGGGGCTCGGCCGCGGCGATCTCGGCGCGCAGGCCGTCGCGCTCCCGCGCCGCACCGAGGCGTCCGGTCAACTCGGTGCGCTGCCCGTCCAGTTGCTCGACCCGGGCGGTCGCCGACCGGGCCTCGGCGTGCTGCTGCTCCAGACGGCCCAGTTCGCCCTCGAACTCGGCGAGCCAGTCCTCGGCCTCCTCGGCCAGTTCCTCGGCGGCCCGCCGGTCCTGTGCCAGGGAGCCCTGCTCGTGGGCGAGTTCGGCGCAGCGCCGTTCCTCCACCCGGGCCGCCTCCAGCCGGACCACCTCGGCCCGCAGCCGCAGTTCGGCCTCGGCCAGCCCGGCGGCGTCGGCCCCGGCGAGATCCCGGCCCCCGGCACCGGATCCGGCCAGCAGCTCACGGTGCCGGCGCTCCAGCTGCCGCGCGCGCCCGAGTGCCTCGGCCGCGCTCTCCCGCAGCCGCAGGGCGGACTCCACCCCGACGGCCTCCTGCGCGGCGGCGAGCCGCCGCCGGTCCGCCGTCGCTGCGGGCTCGAAGCCGGCCAGCCGCTCGGCCCGGTCCAGCGCCTCGCGGTGCCGGCGCTGGCGACCGGCCAGCTCCTCGGCGGCCTCGCGGCGCTCCTGGGCGGCGCGCTGGGCGGCCCCGGCGCCCGCGAGGGCGGCCTCGGTGACGGTGAGCTGCTCGGCCGCGCCGCTGCGCAGGACCGCCGCCCAGCCGAGCACCCCGGCGGCCAGACCGTCGTCGTCCTCGGCCGGCACCCAGCCCGCGGCGGGTTCGGCGCCCGGACCGGCCGCCTGCTCGGCCTTGCTGGCGAGGTCCCGCAGCCGGCGCCGGCCGGCCTGGACGGCGGCCTCCTGGCCGCGGCGCTGCTCGGCCAGCCAGGCCTCCACGTGCTGGAACCGCTCGGTGTCGAACAGCCGCCGCAGCAGCTTGCCGCGCTCCTCCGAATCGGCCTTGAGGAAGCGGGCGAAGTCGCCCTGCGGCAGCAGCACCACCTGGCAGAACTGCTCCCGGTTCATGCCGATCAGCCGGTGGATCTCCTCCCCGGCCTCCTGGTGCGACTTGCTGATCCCGCGCCAGCCGGGCGCGCCGTCGCCCGTGTCGAGGACCCACTCGCGCAGCAGGGTCTGCGCCCGTTCGACGGTGGTGCCGCTCCCGACCTTCTTCGGCCGGCGCTGCTCGGGCAGCCGGGTGACCTGCAGCCGCCGCCCGCCGAGGGTCAGCTCCAGCTCCACCGAGGTCAGCCGCTTCGGGTCGGCGTGGTCGCTGCGCAGCCGGTTGGCCCGGCGCGCGCCCGGCGTCTCGCCGTACAGGGCGAAGCAGACCGCGTCCAGCACGCTGGTCTTGCCCGCGCCCGTCGCGCCGCGCAGCAGGAACAGCCCGCCGGCGGCGAGTGCGTCGAAGTCCACCGTCTCGCTGCCCGCGAAGGGGCCGAAGGCGGTGACGGTGAGCCGGTGCAGCCTCATCGGGGCAGGTCCGCCTTCCGGTCCGTGGTCTCCCGGACGCGCTCGAAGCCCTCCCGGAGCCAGCCGAGCTCGTCCGGCTCGGGCTCGGCGCCGGGGCGGACGTGCCGCAGGAAGCCCTCCGCGATCTCCAGGTCCCCGCGGCCGCTGACCCGCGCCGCGTACGACTGCGAGGGCTCGGCCTCGCTCCGCTCGGGGTCGAACAGCAGCTGGAGGGTGTGCGGGAAACGGCGGCGCAGCCGCTCCATCGGCTCGCTCGGCCGCGCCGCGTCGGTGAGCGTGGCCTGCACCCAGGACTGCTCGTGCTCGGCGTACCGCTCGTCGGTGAGCAGCGCGTCGAGGGTGTCGCGCAGTGTCGCCAGGCGGCGAGGCTCGGGACAGGGGACGCGGTCGGCCGTCACCGAGCCGTCGGCGGCCAGGTCGACCAGCCACATGGTCTTGCGCTGGTGCACCTCGGAGAAGGAGTAGGCGAGCGGGGAGCCGCTGTAGCGCAGGTGCGGGGCGAGCGTCTGGCAGCCGTGCAGGTGGCCGAGCGCGGCGTAGTGCACGCCGTCGAAGACCGACGCGGGGACGGAGGCGACGCCGCCGACCGCGATGTCCCGCTCGCTGTCGCTCGGCGCGCCGCCGGTGACGAAGGCGTGCGCCAGCACCACCGCCCGGGTGCCGGACGGGCGGGCCGCGAGGTCCTCCCGGACCCGGTCCATCGCCGCCCCGAGCACCGCCGCGTGCCCGCCCTTCGCCAGCCCGAACCGCTCGCGCACCAGGGTCGGCTCCAGGTACGGCAGCCCGTACACCGCCACCGGGCCGTGCTCGTCCGCCAGCACGACGGGCTCGGCGCACTCGCCCGGGTCGGTCCGCAGGTGGATGCCGGCCCGGCCGATCAGCCCCGCCCCGACGCCGAGGCGGCGGGCCGAGTCGTGGTTGCCGCTGATGAAGACCGTCGGCACCCCGAGGTCCGCCAGCCGGTGCAGCACGTCGTCGAACAGCGCGACCGCTTCCAGCCCGGGCAGCGCCCGGTCGTACACGTCCCCGGCGACCAGCACGGCGTCCACGCCCTCGGACCGGACCACCTCCACCAGGTGGTCCAGGAAGGCGCGCTGGGCGTCGTGCAGGCTCTCCCGGTGGAACGAGCGCCCGAGATGCCAGTCGGAGGTATGCAGCAGTCGCATGGTTCCCGACCCTAACCCGCAGCACTGACAATCCCGCCCGACCCGGTGGAACCACTGGCCCCCGGCACCCCTGGCGCCCCTTGCGTCCGGGGCCGGGGCCCCGGGGCCGTGCGGTGGCGGGCGGGGCGGAGTGGCGCCGAGCCCGTTCGATCACTCCGGGTGAATTGTCAGTGGCTCTGTGTATGTTCCTCGGCGTCGGCCACTCCCGGTCGGGGTGGTCGGCGCGATCCGGTGTCGGAGGGCGAGAAGGAGGAGCCATGGCTGCGGTACGGAAGTCGGTGCGCGAGGTGCTGGGCGCCGCGGCGGGGTGGTCCCCGCGGGGGCGCCGGCGGGTGCTGGTGCTGGGCGGGCGGCGGCCGGGTGGCGGTGCCGGTGGGGTGCCGACGGGCGGGCCCGGCGGCGCGGCGCCACCCGGGAG
>NZ_JBHVJT010000021.1:0-37758 GCF_042798815.1 Kitasatospora sp. NPDC057738
ACCGAGATCACCGTCTCCATCACCGACCAGGACTTCAGCGTCTGCCCGACGCTCATCCCGAAGTACTCCTTCACCAGCCAGAAGCCGGCGTCGTTGACGTGCGAGAAGAACAGCGAGCCGGCGCCGATCGCGAGCACCAGCAGGGCCGCGTGGGTCGAGGACATGTTCGCGGCCAGCGGGGAGACGATGCCGGCGGCGGTGATCGTGGCGACCGTCGCCGAGCCGGTGGCCAGCCGGATCAGCACGGCGATCAGCCAGCCGAGCAGCAGCGCCGAGATGTGCCACTTGCCGGACCACTCGCTGACCGCGTTGCCGACGCCCACGTCGATCAGGGTCTGCTTGAAGCCGCCGCCCGCGCCGACGATGAACACGATGCCGGCGATGGGGCCGAGCGACTTGCCGACGGTGTCGGAGATCCGGGCCTTGTCGAAGCCGGCCGCCCTGCCGAGGGTCACCATGCCGAGCAGGGTCGCGGCGAGCAGGGCGATCAGCGGGGAGCCTATGAAGTCGAACACCCGCTGGACCAGCGCCTTCGGGTCGTCGATCACGACGTCGGCCAGGGCCTTGCCGAGCATCAGCACGACGGGAAGCAGGATGGTGGCCAGCACGGCGGCGAAGGACGGGGTGCGGTCGTGCTTGGCCGTCTCCTCGGGGGCGGTGGCCGCCGGGATCTCCAGCGGGCCGACCCAGCGCTCGGCCAGCCGCGCGAAGAGCGGGCCCGCGATGATCAGGGTCGGGACGGCGATCAGCAGGCCGAGCGCCAGGGTGATGCCGAGGTCGGCCTTCAGCGCGTCGACCGCGACCAGCGGGCCCGGGTGCGGGGGCACCAGGCCGTGCAGCACCGACAGGCCGGCCAGCGCCGGGATGCCGATCCGCATCAGCGGTACGTTGCCGCGGCGGGCGACCAGCAGCACGATCGGGATCAGCAGGACGACCCCGACCTCGAAGAACAGCGGCAGGCCGAGCACGGCCGCGATCAGCGCCATCGCCCAGGGCAGCGCCTTGTTGCCGGTCCGGGAGAGGACGGTGTCCGCGATGATGTTGGCGCCGCCGGAGTCGGCGAGCAGCTTGCCGAGCATCGCGCCGAGGCCGATCAGCAGGCCGACGCTGGCGACGGTGGATCCGAAGCCCGTGGAGAAGCTGCTCAGCAGCTTGTCGAAGGGGGCACCCGCGACGGCGGCCAGCAGACCGGAGCCGAGCGTGAGGGCGAGGAACGGGTGCAGCTTCAGCTTGGTGATCAGTACGACGATCGCGCCGATGCTGAGCAGCACCGCGATCAGCAGCTGGGAGTCGCTGCTGGTGTGCGGCAGGGCCGGTGGGGCGGCCGCCAGCAGGGTGGGGGCAATGCTCACGCGAGGTCTCCATTGACGGGCCGCAGCAGCGCCACGGCCATCTCGACGAGTTCTTCGGGGGACGGGCCGACGTCCAGGACGCCGCCGCGCTCGTCCGCCGCCAGCGGTTCCAGGGCGGCGTACTGCGAGTCGAGCAGCGAGGACGGCATGAAGTGGCCGGTGCGGTGGCTGAGCCGGTCCTCGACCAGCTCGTGGCCACCGCTGAGGTGCAGGAAGAAGGCGCCCGGGCAGGCCGCGCGCAGGGTGTCGCGATAGCGGTGCTTCAGCGCCGAGCAGGTGACCACACCGCCGGTACCGGCCTCGGTCCGCTCCTTGAGCCAGGCGCCGACGGCGCGCAGCCAGGGGGCGCGGTCCTGGTCGTCCAGCGGGATGCCGGCGGACATCTTGGCGATGTTGGCCGCGGGGTGGAACTCGTCCGCCTCCGCGAAGGGGAGGGCGAGACGGTCCGCCAGCAGGCGGGCCAGGGTGGTCTTGCCGACGCCCGAGACGCCCATCACCACGACGGTGAGGGGGGCCTGCGGGAGGTCGTGGTTCTCGACGCTGAGAGCCATGGGGTGGTGCTCCTTCGTTGCCTGGCCGCCACTATCGCCTCAAAGATATGACGTATTCAAGTGACGGAAACCAAATCGTCATACTTTTGCGATGTGGTCTGGGTCGCAGGGCGAGGTGAAGGCCCACGGAGCGGGCGTCTAGGCTGGGCGGATGGAGATCCAGGGGCTGCCCGGGCGGCTGCTTGCCGAGCTCGGGCCGGCGATCGCGTCGGGGGAGATTCCCGAGGGGGCGGTACTGCGTGGGGAGGAGCTGGAGGGCCGGTTCGGGGTGTCCCGGACGGTCGTCCGGGAGGCGGTGCGCGTCCTGGAGGGGATGCGGATGGTGGCGTCCCGGCGACGGGTCGGGATCACCGTGCAGCCGAAGTCGCTCTGGGACGTCTTCGACCCGATGGTGATCCGCTGGCGACTGGCCGGCGCGGACCGCCCGGCCCAGCTGCGCTCGCTCGGCTCGCTGCGCGTGGCCGTCGAACCGGCCGCGGCCGCGCTCGCCGCCACCCACGCGAGCGACGACGACCGGCGCGAACTCAGCTCACTGGCCGTGGACCTGACGGTCACCGCCCGGGCCGCCGACCTGAACGCCTTCCTCAGGCACGACATCGCCTTCCACTCCCTGGTGCTGCGCGCCTCCGGCAACGAGATGTTCGCCCACCTCGGGGACAGCGTCGCGGCGGTGCTCACCGGCCGGACCGAGTACCATCTGATGCCCCATCAGCCGGAGCCGTACGCGATCCGCCTGCACCGCGAGGTCGCGGAGGCGATCTGCGCCGAGGACGCCGTCCACGCCGAACGGGCGATGCGGACGATCGTGACCGGCGCACTGGAGGAGCTCAACGTCCAGCTGGACTGAACCGGGCCACCGGACGGCGCCGGGCCTGCCGGGACGGCCCGGACGACACGACGGGACGGCCCGGATGACACGATTTGAAGGCAGTTCGGCGGTTTCGGACGCATAGTCCTGGTTCGGCGGGGCAGAGTGAGGCGAGGGGCGCGTTTCGTGTGCACCCGTTCCGTATGCTTCACAGAACACGCGCCACGCGCCTGGGGGTCGCTCGATGTCCGTGCCACGCCGCCGTCGCCGCCGCCTGCCCGACGAGGTGCGCGCCGCCGCAGTCCGGGCGGTGCTCTGCCTGTCCTTCACCCTGGTGGGCGTCGTGGTGGCCACCCTGGCCTCGTACGCGGGCAGTTGGCTGCTGACACCGGCGCTGCTGGCCATGGGGCTCGGGGTGTTCGGCACCATGTGGTGCCTGCTGGAGATCCTCATCTCCCGCCAGGTCGCGGCCCAGCGGATGCGGACGCAGGGCGCCACGCACCCGACGGCGGGCGCCCGGGGGCCCTCCGAGCCGCTGGCCGCGCGGCCGTTCCCCCGGCCCGGCCCGTCCTCGGTGTACCGGCAGCCGTACGAGATGCCCCGGCCGCAGTCACCGCAGCAGCAGCCACCGCAGCCGTACGGCGGTCCGGGGCGGCAGCAGCCGTACGGGCCCGGGCACCAGCCGCAGCGAGCGCCGCACCAGCAGCCGCACCAGCAGCCGCACCAGCAGCCGCACCAACCGCCGCGCCAGGCGCCGCAACAGCCGCCGCGCCAGGCCCGGGTGCAGCCCAACCACCCGTAGCGCCGGGCCGATCGGTCAGTCCCGCACCGGCAGCGCCCGGTAGTGGGTGGTGAGCCGGCGGTCCCCGTCCAGGACGTGGAAGGCCACCATCGGCGGATGGTCGAAGGAGATGCCGCGCCCGCCCTCGAACGGCAGCGTGACGGTGGAGGCCACGCCGGGCGCGATCAGCAGCGGCAGACCGGCGAAGGTGGTGGCCGCGGAGGTGTGCGCGTGGCCGCAGAACAGGGCGGCCACCCGGGGGTGGCGGCTCAGCACCTGCGCCAGCCGCGCCTCGCCGAACTGGCGGATCGGGTCGACATACGGCAGGTGCAGCTCCACCGGCGGGTGATGGAAGGCCACCAGCGCGGGCAACTCGCCGCGGCCGGACGCCAGTTCGGCGTCCAGCCAGGCCAGCGTCCGCTCGTCCAGCAGACCGTCGTCCTGCCCGGGTATCGAGGAGTCGAGCATCAGCACGTCGGCGCCCGGCAGTTGGTGCAGGCGATTGATCGGCCCCTCCCCCGGTGCCTCGCCGAGCAGCACCTCCCGGTACGGCGCCCTGGAGTCGTGGTTGCCGGGACAGATGAGCACCGGGTGCCGGGAGGCCAGCACCTCGGCGACCTCCCGGTACTCCTCGGGCAGGCCGTGGTCGGCGAGGTCGCCGGTGACCAGCACCGCGTCCAGCGGGCCGGGCAGGGCGTCGAGGTACGCCATCACCTGCTCGGCCCGCCGCCGGGCGCGCCTGCCGCCGTCCCGGCGGTGGACCTGGCCGAGGTGGGTGTCACTGAGGTGCGCGATCGTCAGCATGGAGGTCACGCTAGTCAGTTCACGGTCGGACCGGAACCTCTCCCGGCCGAGCGGGGCCCGCTCACGTCTGCGCCGGAACCTCCGCGGGGCGCTTGAACATCCGGGTGGCGGTGATCTCGCCGTGGATGGTCGGGCCGTCCGGGTCCGGCGCGGCCGGCAGGCCCGGGCGCAGGTGCTCCTCGACCGAGATGTACTTGAGGCCCGCGCGCAGGTCGGCGTCGTTGCGCAGGCGGATCACCAGCGGGAACTCGGCGAGCGCCGTGGTGTCGAACAGGCCGGTGGTGTAGATCAGCTGGACGCCGAGCGCGTCGGCCACGGCCCGCTGGAGCTCCAGCAGGTAGGTCGCGTTGGCGCGGCCGATCGGATTGTCCAGGAACAGCGTGCCGGCGTGCCGCAGCTGGGACTGGCCGCGGTCGTTGGCGCGCAGCGCCGCCATCGTGCAGTACAGCGCGATGGCCGCGGTGAGCAGCTGGCCGCCGGAGAAGACGTCGGACATCTGGCCGACACCGACCCGCTCGGCCCGCAGCACCGCGTCGGGCTTGAGGATCTCGACGCTGACGCCCTTGGGGCCGATCGCGGCGGCGACCCCGCGCAGCAGCAGGGACATGCCGTCGCGGCGCAGGTCGCTGTTCTTCTTCACGGCGGCGCGGGTGGCCTCGTCGATGACCTCGCCCAGGCGCTCGACCAGGGTGGCGTGGTCCGGGTCCTCGAAGCGGATCCGGAGGAACTCCTGGCCGGACCACTCCCCCAGGCCCTCGGGCAGCCGGGACAGCCGCTGGGCGGCGCGCAGCGTGGTGAGCGAGGACTCGACCAGGCCGCGCAGCCGGTCCACGATCGAGCCGCGGTTCTTCTCCAGCTGGGCCAGCTCGTCGGTGAGCACCCGCAGCCGGGGCGCGAAGGCCGCGGCCCAGGCGGCGGCGTGCTCGGGCAGCGCGGAGGCGGGCAGTTCCCGGATCTGCTGACGGGCGGGGGTGCGGACGGCCTCGTAGCGGGCCGCGTTGGCGTGCCGGACCAGGGCGTCGGCGGCGTCGCGGACGGCGAGTTCGGAGGAGGACAGCTCGCCGGCGGCGGTGCGCAGCGAGCGGCGGGCCTCGGTGGCGCCGGTGCGGGCGTCGGCCAGCGAGCCCAGGTACGGCTCGACCGGGTCTTCCGGGTCCTCCTGGTGGTCGCGCAGGCCGTCGCGCAGCTGGCCGGCCAGCTCGTCGAAGTCGGCGGCCGAGGCCTGGGCGCTGTCGAAGGTGCGCTGGAGGTCGGCGTGGGCGGTGCGGGCGGCGTCCAGGGCCTCGCGGCGCTCGGCGAGGCGGCTGGTGGCGGTGCGCAGCAGGACCTGGGCGTGCTCCGGATCGGTGGGGACGAGGTCCTCGGGCAGCTCGGTGTGCGCCTCGCCGTCGGCGGGGGCGGAGCGCTCGGCCTCGCCGCGCAGCCGGCCGAGCTGCTCGCTGGCGGCGGCGGAGCGGGCCTCGATGGTGGCGACCAGCTCCTCGGCGCGGGCGGCGGCGGCCTGGCGGGCCGGGCCGTCGGCGCCGTCGGGGCTGCCGAGGAGCTCCTCGGCGCGGGTGCGCACCTTGTTGGTGAGGCGGTCGAGTTCGGTCGCGGCGGCGGCCTCGTCGCCCTCGGCGCGGGCCTGTTCGGCGCGCAGGTCGGCGCCGACGCCGACCTTCTCGTACAGCTGGGAGGCGGCGCGGTAGGCCTCGCGCAGTGCGGGCAGCGCGGCGGGGGCGGTCTCGACGGGCTCGTCGGACTGCTCGGCGGCGGGGATCTCGGCGCGTTCGGCGCGCAGCGCGCGGGCCGTGCGGCGGGCGTCGTCGGCGGCGCGCTGGGCGGCGCGGCGGTCCTCGTCGCAGGTGCGGGCGCGCTCGGCGCACAGCACCTGGCGGCGGTCGCACTCGGCGGCGTCCTCGGCGAGTTCGCGCTGGCGGCGGGCCCAGTTGCCGCGCTCGCGCAGCCGGAAGGCGAGGCCGGAGAGGGCGTCGGCGCGGCGGCGGGCCCGCTGGGCGGCCTCGCGGTGCTCCTCGTGGACGGAGGCGGCCGCGGCGTGGTCGGTCTCGGCCTCGTCGTGGTCGGCGCGCAGGGTGGCGAGGGCGGCGGCGGCCTGCTCGGCGTGCTCGCGGGCGGCCTCGGCGGCGGCGGCGAATTCGGCGAGGGTGCCGGGCGGGCAGCTGGCGTGCCAGGAGGCGAGGCGGGCGGCGAGGGCGCGGTCGGCGCCGAGGCGGCCGGCCAGTTCGCGGATGTGCTCCTCGCGGGCGCTCGCCCGGGCGCGCAGTTCGCGGCGCTCGCCGTCGGCGGCGGACTCGTCGTGCATGGCCGGGTTCGGCGGGACGAGGAAGAAGGCGGGCTCGTCGGTGATCGGGGCGATCAGCGAGGCGGCGGCGCCGACGGCGACGGTCGAGCGCGGCAGCAGGGCGGCGGCCTGCAGGGCCTCGCGGGCGCGTTCCAGCGAGGACGGGTCGGTGACGACCACGCCGTCGACCAGTTCGGGGCGGGCGGCGAGGATCGCGTCGTGGTCGGCCGGGTCCACGGACTGGGCGAGGTAGCGCCATCCGGGCAGGGCCGGGATGCCGTGCTCGGCGAGGTACTCGACGGTGGCGAGCACGTCCGGGCCGGGCGGCAGCAGGCCGCCGTCGCCGAGGGCGGCGAGGATGCGGGAGTCGTCGGCGGCGGCCGTGCGGAGGTCGAACAGGGTGCGTTCGGCGGTGGCGATGGACTCGTCGAGGAGTTCGCGCAGGTACTCGGCGTTGCGGTCGAGCACGGCGGGGGTGAGGAAGCCGGCGTCCTCCTCGGCGCCCTCCTGGTAGGGCGTGAGGGAGAGCAGGTCGGCGAGGCGCTCCTCGGTGGCGAGCAGGGCGGCGGTGCGCTGCTCGGCGGCGAGGGAGCGGGCGGCGTCCTTGCGGGCGTCGCCGGCCCGCTCGGCGGCGAGTTCGGCGCGCGAGGTGGCGGCGGCGGACTCGCGCAGCCGGGCGGCGGCGGACTCGGCGGCGGTACGGGCCTGGGCGAGCGCGGCGGCGGCGGCCTTCTCGACGTCGGCGGCGTGCAGCGCGGCGCGGGCCGGGTCCACGTCGCCGTCGGCGTCGATGAAGCCGGCCGAGACGGCGGCCTCGGTCTCCTGCTCGACCTCGGCTAGGCGCTGGCGCAGGTGCTCGGCCTCGCTGCGGGCCTTCTGGGCGGCGGTGGCGGCCTCGGTGGCGTCGGACTGCGCCTTGCCGCCGTCCTCCTGGAGTTCGCCCGCGCGCTCCTCCTCGGTGTCGGCGCGGGACTCGGCGGCCGCGGCGGCGGCCTCCAGGGCCCGGGCCAGGGCGGTCGCGGCGCGGGCGCGGGCGGCGAGCGCAGGGGCTGCGTCCAGCTCGGCCTCGCGGATGGCGGCGGCGACCCGGGTGACCCGGTCGGCGGCGGCGCGCTGGCGCAGCACCGCCTCGGCGGCCTGCCAGGCGGAGTGCAGGGTGCGGGCGTCGATGAGTTCGCGGCGCAGCGCGGCGGCCTCGGCGGTGGCCGCGGCGAGGCCCAGCGTGGCGTGCCGGTGGGTGAGTTCGTCGGTGATCAGGCTGTGCCGGGTGCGGTCGGCCTCGGCGGCGGTGACGGCGCTCGCGGCGGCGGCGACCTCGACGGCGAGGTCCTGGGCGCGGTCGCGTTCGGCGGTGGCGCGGGAGGCGAGGGCGTGGGCGAGGCGGCGGGTGCGGCGTTCGGCGGTGCGGTGGGCCTCGCGGACGGTCTCGCGGGCGGTGGTGGTCTCGGCGATGCGCTCCAGCAGGTCCAGCGAGCCGGCGGTGAAGTCGCGTTCGGCGGTGAGTTCGGCGCGGCGGCCGAGCTTGGCGGCGAAGCCGTGCACGAGGTCGGCGAGGCCGTCGGTGTCCCGGGTGTCGGTGACGGCGCGCAGCAGGAGGTCGGTGAAGTCGCTGTCGTGCTTGACCGCGAAGAGGCCGGCCGCCTCGCCCTCGTCGGCGTTCATCTCGCGCTGGTAGCGGAAGAGTTCGGGGTCGAGGCCGAGTTCGCCGAGGTGCTCGGTCCAGCGGTCGTGGCCGTCCTCGAAGACCAGGTCGAGGTGGGGGTGGGCCTTGCCGGCCTCGGTGAGGGCGTCGCGGAAGCCCTTCATGGTGCGGCGGCGGCCGCGGGCCTTCTGGTCGCCGGCGAGGCTGACCCGTTCGGCGACCGGCAGCGAGTCGAGGGTCAGGCCGGCGCCGGGGCGGAAGGAGTACCAGGTCTCGGCGAACTTGCGCGGGTCGGAGGAGACCTGGCGGCCGCGCCACTCGCTGACCTTGCCGACCACGATCAGCTCGCCCGTGACGGTGTGCTGCCACTCCAGGGCGACGTGGCCGCAGTCGTCGGCGAGCAGGAACTTGCGCAGCACGCCGGAGCTGGCGCCGCCGAGGGTGTTGCGGTGGCCGGGGAGCATGACCGAGAAGATCAGCTTGAGCAGGACCGACTTGCCGCCGCCGTTCTCCAGGAAGAGCACGCCGGCGGGGGCGGGGCGGCGGACCGGGCCGTCGGTGTCCTCGCCGAACAGGCCGATCTGCTGCGGGGCCGGGTCGGCGACCGGCTCGCCGACGCCGCGCAGGTCGAGCACCGTGTCGGCGTAGCGGGCGCCGGCCGGTCCGATCGAGTAGAGGCGGACCCGGTTGAGCTCGTACATGTGCGGCGGTTCTCCGTGGCTTGCGTGGCGTGAGGGGTGGGCGGCGGGCCGGTTCGGGGCGGGTGGGCCGGGGCCGGCGCGGTGCTCCAGGACCGGGTGCGCCCGGCGGGAGGCCGGCGCGGTGGGCTCGGAGCGGGTGGGCTCTGGGCGGGTGGGTTCTGGGCGCCGGTGCTCGGAGCGGGTGGACTCCGGGCACCGGGGTTCAGAGCGAGTGGAACGGCAGGCCCGCGTCGGCGACCAGTTCGTCGCCGGTGTCCGGCGGCAGCAGGCTGGCGGTGCCGTCGGAGACCGGGACGATGCCGAGGTCGAGCAGTTCGGCCATGGCCGCGCTGCCCGCCAGGTCGCGCACCTGGAGCTGGTAGCGGGCGGTGGTGCGGTAGGTGCCGCCGGAGTCGTCGGAGACCTTCTGGAGGAAGCCGGAGTCGACCAGGAACAGCACGGCCTTGGCGACGATGCCGATGGTGGAGCCGGAGAGCCGGCGGGCGTCCTTGGTGGCGCCGGTGGCGGTGCGCCGGGCCCAGACCCGCCAGGCCGCCTCCAGGCCGGGGGCGTCGGAGGCCGGGTCGGTGTTGGCGCCCTCGGCGTCGGCCTGCTCCTCCAGGCGGCGGCAGGCCTGGCGCACGAAGGAGTCGACGCCGTTGACGGTGATCCGGCCGAGGTAGCCGTCGTCGGCGAGGTCCTCGGGGCGGGGGAAGGCCATCGCGGCGACGGCCAGGTGGGCCAGGCCGTGCAGGAAGCGGTCGGTGGACTCGGAGGCGGCGCGGCGCGAGTAGTCGCCCATCCGGACGGCGAACAGCGAGTCCTCGGCGGCGGCCACGGCCATGCCGGCCCGCGGGGAGACCTCCAGGACGACCAGGCCCATGCCGGTGGCGACGGCGTCGGCGAGCCGGGCGAACGGCGGGTCCTCGCGGTGGCGGCGCACCAGCTCGGCGTACTCGGCGTCCCGGGCGGGCAACAGCTTGGCCTGGAGGCCGAAGGAGACCAGCCGGGCGGCGTCCGCGACGTCGGCCGGGGTGATCGGCGCAGGGGCCGCGGGTTCGCTCTCGGTCGCCCAGGACGTGTCGTGGTGGGTCGTCACGGGCGGTGCTCCTCGGGGGTGGCGCGGTGGTTACGGTTCGTCAAGGTCGGTCCCGGCAAGGTGTGCCTCCCGGCCGGTCAGCCGGCGTCCTTGCGGTCGGCGGCCATGCCGACCGCGTCGAGCAGGGCGCTGCCGACGATCAGGTCGGCGCCGCCGAACTCCGGGTCGTGCAGCTGGGTGCCGTCGTCCACGGCGAACAGCAGCCGCTCCTCGCCCTGGCGGTAGGCGGTGCCGACCGGCGGGCTGGCGGCGTGCACGGCGAGCAGGGCCAGCAGGTACGGCAGGTCCGGGTCCTGCTTGCGGGCGTCGGCGAGCAGGCCGGAGAGCCGGCGGGGGGCGTCCGGGGGCAGGTCGAGCAGGACCATCGCGGACTCCAGCTGGGCCTCGGAGAACCGGCTGTCGTCCGGGGTGGCGACCAGGTCGGGGTCGGGCAGCTCGGCGCCGAGGTGCTCGCGTTCGACCGGCGGGGTGAGCAGCAGGTCGACCAGGTCGGCGACCCGGACCGAGACCGGGGTGCGCAGACCGGCGCCACGGGCGAAGAAGGCGCCGGTGGGGCGGACGGCCTGCTCCACCGGCAGCCGCAGCACGGGGGCGAGCAGCTGCCCGTAGAGGTCGATGCCGCTGCGGGCGCCGGGGGTGGCGAAGGCCTGCCGGTCCTGCTCGGCGCGGAACAGCGGGCCGGCCTCCAGCAGGCGGGTCTGGAGCTGGGTGTGGCGGCGGATGCAGTCCTTGACGATGTCGACCAGCTCGGCGGCGCGGCGCTTGTGCTCCGGGTCCTCGGCCTCGTCGCGGGCCTTGCGGATGTTGGTGAGAATCGCGTTCTCGTGCCGGTAGCGGTCCGCGATGTGGTCCAGCGCCTCCGCGATGAGGTCGGGAACGGCGCGCATCCAGTCGACGGCGCGGACGTTGCGGCGGGTGGCGTCCAGGGCGCGGCGCAGCGTCTCGGCGAACTGGACGGTGCGGTAGCGGGCCTGCTCGGCGGCGAGCTGGGCGTCGGCCAGGCGGCCGCGGCGGATCAGCACCTCCAGCTTGACCTCGGCGGCGATCTGGGCCGAGGTGACGTCGGTGTCGAGCGCGCCGACCAGGACGTTGACCGCCTCGTCGGTGGTGCGCAGGTAGACGCCGCCGTCCGGGCCGGGGACCTCCTCGATCAGCTTGAAGTCGTAGTCCCGGCGGACGTACTCGCCGTCCGCGCCGAAGGTGCCGTAGACGGCGCGGAAGCCGCGGTCCACGCTGCCGACGTTGATCAGCGACTCCAGCACCCAGCGGGCGACCCGCTCGTGCTCGGCGGCGGGGCGGCCGGTGGCCTGGACGGCGACCCGGGGCAGCAGGCGGGCGAGCACTATGTCGCGGTCGGCCCCGGTGTCGAAGTCCATGTTCAGGGTGACCAGGTCGATCGCGGCGAGGCCGACCTCGGCCATCGCGTAGCCGCCGTACTCGCCGGCCAGGTTGACCTTGCGGTTGTCCAGGTCGTGCAGCGGGGCGGTGCAGGCCAGCGCCTTGAGCCGGCGGGCCAGGCCCTCGTCGGCGGCGGGGCCGGGCGCGGGGCGCGCGGCGGCCGGGCCGGCGGGCGGGCGGAGGCCGGGCTCGGTGAGCGGGTCTGCGATGACGGTCACGGAGGACAAGATTAGAGGTTCGCACCGACATCGACCGAAACGGACCTTGCGGGCGGGCGGAGCGGCAGGTGGACGACGGTACGGGTGACGGATTCAGAACGTGATTTCGACGAGATCCCGCCATTCCCGAACCGGCATTCGAGAAAAGCGTGAGGGCGGCGCGCTTGTTCGGTGATGATCGACCAATGATCACCCGACTGGCCAAAGCGGGCCTCGCCGCCGCGCTGTCCGTGACCACCCTCGCCACCGGCGCCGTCCTCGTCACCGGCGCCACCGCCGCCGCGGCCGCCCCGGCCGCGACGACGTCGACCTCCGCCCAGCACGTGACCGTGTCGCAGAGCGGGAACTACCCCGGCGGGTTCTTCACCACCGGGAACATGTCGGTGGCCTGGACCGTGTCCGGCACCGCGGACCTGACCGGGCCGACCCACATCACCCTCGACCTGCCGCCCGGCGTCACCACCGACGGTGCGATGTTCTTCCCCACGCCGCCGGACTACACCTTCACCACCGCCCTCTCCCCCGACCACCGCCACCTGGAGGCCGTGTTCACCGCCACCCGGGCGGTCGGGAGCTACAACTTCATGAAGCTCAACCTGGCCACCACGCCCGGCGTGCCGATCGTCGGCGCGATCACCGCGACGGTCGCCAACCCGAACGACGCCGACCCGACCGGGCACGTCTCCGGCTACGACCTCGGCAGCAAGAGCTACCTGCCGGCGACCGTCCAGGCCGCCCCCGCCGCCACCGGCCTCGACACCGCCACCGGCCCGGGCACCGGCGGCACCGAGGTGACCGTCAGCGGCAGCAACCTGGCCAACGGCATGGTGCTGGTCGGCGGCGTCCCGGCCCCCGGCCGCTGCACCGACACCGCCTGCGCGGTGACCACCCCCGGCGGCACGGGCAGCGCCCCGGTCAGCGTGGTGACGCCCGGCGGCACAGCCTCGGCTCCGGTCACCTTCGACTACACCGGCGCCCCGCCGCCGGCCCCGGCCGCGCCAGTGGTCAGCAGCCTCTCTCCGGTCTCCGGCCCGGCCGTCGGCGGTACCCGGGTGTACCTGTTCGGCAGCAACCTGACGTACGGGTCGGTGGCCTTCGGCGGGGTGCCGGCCACCCATGTCTCCTGCGGTCCGACCGCCTGCACCGCCACGGCCCCGGCGGGCACCCAGCCCGGGGCGGTGGGCGTCACCGTCACCACGGCGGGCGGGACCAGCGCTCCCGTGACGTACACCTACACGGCGTAACGGCCGCGGGCGGCGTTCCGCCCGCCACCGGTGCCCGGGCTCCGTGGAGCCCGGGCACCGGTGCGTTCCGGGGCGGCCCCGGCCGCCCCCTGCCCCACCCCACCCAAAATGCGAGTTGAACACGTTCAAAAGATAGGTCTAGAGTCGCTTCCGCGCAGGTCGGACGAGGCT
This sequence comes from Kitasatospora sp. NPDC057738, assembly GCF_042798815.1. NCBI lineage: Bacteria > Bacillati > Actinomycetota > Actinomycetes > Kitasatosporales > Streptomycetaceae > Kitasatospora > Kitasatospora sp. NPDC057738. The sequence goes on from NZ_JBHVJT010000021.1 coordinate 13,030, forward strand.
CCGCCTGCACTTCGGCATGCTCGGCATGGAGGTGGGCGAAATGGACGGCGACCCCGCGGTCATCCTTCGCAAGGTCCGACGGTGGCTCTGGTTCTTCCTGGTCTGCCTGGTGCTCAGCGGCCTGACCGCGTTCCCCCTGGAGACCGAGACCCGCTGGCTGGTCGACTTCGCCTCCGGGCCGGCCGCTCCGCTGAGCGACCGCCTCCCCGCAGCGGCGGCCTGGCTCGAACGGGTTCACACCGGTCTCGCCGAGACCAACGGGCGCTACCCCTTCCTGGCCTACGGCACCGACTGGCTGGCCTTCGCCCACCTGGTGATCGCCGCCGCCTTCTGGGGGCCGCTCAAGGACCCGGTCCGCAACATCTGGGTGATCCGCTGGGCCGTGCTCGCCTGCGGGGCCGTCATCCCGCTGGCACTGATCTGCGGGCCGCTGCGCGGGATTCCACTGGCCTGGCGATTCGTCGACATGTCGTTCGGAGTCCTCGGCGTCGTACCGCTGCTGATCGTGCTGCGGGCGCTGCGTCCGCTGGAGCGCGCCTTCCGCGCACCGGTGACCACCGGCTGAGTCCGGGCGGTCCGCGCCCGCTCGCGCCCCGGCGCGACCCCGTGAGGCGCCGCCCCGGGGCGTGCGGCCCCGGGCACACGCCGCGGCGCCCGCGGGGCTCCGGGTCACGGGCAACGGCCTTCATCCGCAGGCCCTACCATCTGGCTCAACAGCTGCTGGGAGGCGGACGGGCGTGGCCGATGCGGTGATCGATCTCAATGCGGACCTCGGCGAGGGGTTCGGACGCTGGACCCTGACCGACGACGAGGCCCTGCTGTCCGTGGTGACCAGCGCCAACGTCGCCTGCGGGTTCCACGCCGGGGACCCGTCGACGATGCGCCGGGTCTGCGCCCTGGCGGCCGAGCGCGGCGTCCGGATCGGCGCCCAGGTCTCCTACCGCGACCTGGCCGGCTTCGGCCGCCGCGCGATGGACGTGCCCCCGGAGGAGCTCGCCGACGAGATCGCGTACCAGATCGGCGCCCTCCAGGTGTTCGCCCGCGCGGCCGGTTCCAAGGTCTCCTACGTCAAGCCGCACGGCGCCCTCTACAACCGGGTGGTCGGCGACTCCGAGCAGGCCGAGGCCGTGGTGGCCGGCGTGCTGCGGGCGGGCGCGGTCTGCGACGGGCCGCTGCCCGTGCTCGGCCTGCCGGGCTCGCTGCTGCTGGAGGTGGCCGAGGGCGTCGGGCTCCCGGTGGTCGCCGAGGCCTTCGCCGACCGCACCTACACCCGCACCGGCACCCTCGTCCCGCGCCGCGAGCCGGACGCGGTGGTGCACGACCCCGAGTCGGTGATCACCCGCGCCGTCGCCATCGCCCGGGACGGCACGGTGGAGGCCGCCGGCGGCGAGCGGATCGCCGTCGAGGCCCGCTCGCTGTGCGTCCACGGCGACACCCCCGGCGCCGCCCAGCTCGCCTGGCGGATCCGCGGCGCCCTGGCCTCCGCCGGGGTCCGGGTGGAGGCGTTCACGTGACAGCCCCTCGCGTACCCGGCCCCGACGCGACGGCGGGGACGGTGCGCCGGGTCGGCGAGCGGGCGCTCCTGGTCGAGCTGCCCGGGACGGCCGAGGTGGCGGCGCTGTACGGCTGGCTGAGCGAGCGCCGGGAGGCCGGGGCGCTCGGCGCGGTGGAAGAGCTGGTACCGGCCGCGCGCACCCTGCTGCTGGACGGCGTCGCGGACGTCGGCGCGGTGGCGGCGCTGCTGCGCACCGCCCGTCCGGCGACGGCCGGGGCGGCGCGCGGGCCGCTGCTGGAGGTCCCGACCGTGTACGACGGCGCCGACCTGGCCGAGGTCGCCGCACTGTGGGGGGTGTCCGAGGAGGCCGCCGTCCGGATCCACACCGGATCCGAGTACGTCGTCGCGTTCTGCGGCTTCGCCCCCGGCTTCGGCTACCTCACCGGCCTCCCGGCGCGCTACGAGGTGCCGCGCCGGGCCACCCCGCGCAGCTCCGTCCCGGCCGGCTCGGTCGCCCTGGCCGGCCCGTACACCGGCGTCTACCCGCACCCCTCCCCCGGCGGCTGGCAGCTGATCGGCCGGACGGCGCTCACCCTCTGGGACACCGACCGCGAGCCCCCGGCCCTACTGGCGCCGGGCACCCGGGTCCGCTTCACGGCTTCACGGCGGAACGGGCCCGGGGGGAGCCGGAGTTGAACGAACTGGTGGTGGAGCGGCCGGGGCCGCTGACCACGGTCCAGGACCTCGGGCGGCGCGGGGTCGCCCACCTCGGGGTGCCGAGGGCCGGGGCACTGGACGAGCCGGCGCTGCGGGCGGCCAACCGGCTGGTGGGCAACGAGCCCGGGGCCGCCGGGCTGGAGACCACGCTCGGCGGGGTCGCGCTGCGGGCCGTCGGAACGGCGCTGGTCGCCGTCACCGGTGCGCCCTCGCCCGTCCGGGTGGACGGCCGGCCGGCCGCCTGGGGCGCGCCGGTGGTGGTGCCGGCCGGGGCGCTGGTCGAGGTGGGGGCGGCGACGGCCGGGGTGCGCGGCTACCTGGCGGTGGCGGGCGGGATCGCCGTCCCGCCGGTGCTCGGCAGCCGCTCGGCGGACCTGCTCTCCGGACTCGGGCCGGCCCCGCTGGCCGCCGGGGACCGGCTGCCGGTGGGCTCCCCGCCGCCGTACCGGGCCAGGCCCGAGCTGGTGCCGCTGCCCGGCCCCCCGGCCGAGCTGGTGCTGCGGCTGCGGCTCGGACCGCGCGCGGACTGGTTCGACCCGGAGGCGGTGGCCCGTCTCGGCCGCGACCGGTACCTGGTCTCCCCGACCGGCAACCGGGTCGGGCTGCGCACCGAGGGCCCGCCGGTCGCCCGCGCCAGGGACGGCGAACTGCCCAGCGAGGGCATGGTGCTGGGCGCCGTTCAGATTCCGCCGGACGGGCAGCCGGTGGTGTTCCTGGCCGACCACCCGACCACCGGCGGCTACCCGGTGATCGGCGTCGTGCCGGCCGGCGACCTCGCGGCCGCCGCACAGGCCAGGCCGGGGACACCGGTGCGCTTCGTGCCCCTGCGCGAGCACTGAGCGGAAGCACCGAGCGGGAAGCGCCCAGCGGGAAACGCCCAGCGGGAACGCCGAGCGGCAGTACCTCGCAGGCGCGGAAAGCCGCGCGGGCTCCCCGGTCAGCGCCCCAACAGCACCTCGGCGACGGCACGTTGGGCCGGGTCCAGCTCCGCCCCGCCCTCCTCGGCCACCCAGACCGCGTTCTGCAGCACCCGGGCGAGCGTCCAGGCCGCCGCCACCTCGCGGTCCAGCTCCAGCACCTCCGTCAACAGGTCGAAGCGCCGCCGCAGCGCCCGGGTTGCATCCCCGGTGGCCACCACGTCCTCCCAGCGGTTGCGCAGCGCCGGGAGCAGCTCGAAGCCGGGGTGGCCGGCCAGCGGCTTGGGGTCGATGGCCAGCCAGGGCGCCCGGCCGCTGCCGGGGAGCGGGGCCAGCACATTGCCGTAGTGCAGGTCCCAGTGCAGCAGCCGGTCGCCGGGATCGGCGCGGACCTCGCACAGGGCGGCCGCGCAGTCGGCGAGCAGGCGCCGCTCCACCGGGTCGGCGAGGGCCGCGACGGCCACCGGGGCCCGGTCGATCAGGTCGCTCGCCGCACCCGCCAGGGTCCTCAGCCCGGAGGGTGCCTGACGTTTCGTCAATTCCCCGAGCAGCTCGGCGATCACGCGCAGCGCCGCGAGGTCGTCGGGCAGGTCGAGCAGTGAGCGCCCGGGGTCCAGCCGCTCCAGCAGCAGGGAGCCGGTGGCCGGTTCGTGGTCGAGCAGCCGCACGGCGCCGCGGCCGTCCCAGGCTCGCAGGGCGAGCGGTTCGCCCGCGGTCTCCTCGTCCACGGGCTGGAGCTTGAGCACGGCCGGCATCCCGTCGGCGCGCAGCACCGGGAGCACCAGCCCGACCACGCCGTGCGCGACCGGCCCGTCCGGGCGCAGCTCCCAGCGGTCCAGCAACTCGCCGGCCAGGGTGGGCAGTCGGGCCACCCAGGCGCGCCCCTCGGCGCCGAGGAAGCCCTCCAGGGACGCGGCCAGCGCGGGCGGGACCTGGACGGACATCGGACGGGCTCCTCTCGGACGGTCCGCCCCAGCGTACGACGGGCGGCGGCCGGCGCCTCCCCCGCTCACCCCTGCCCGAGCGCCCGCGCCGCGGCGGCCGCGAAGCCGTCCGGGTTGTCGAGCATGATGTTGTGCCCGCAGTCCGGCACCGCGACCACCCGCACGCCCACCGCGCGGAGGGTGCCGGCGCCCGCCGGCTCGCCGTCCGCCGCCGGGTGGAGGAAGGTGCGCGGGAGGTCGAGGCCGAGCAGCAGCTCGCGCATGGTCGGTTCGGTCGCCCGGGCGAGGTAGCGGGCGCTGCGGTGCAGCGCCTCCGGGCCGGCCAGCCGCATGGTGGACCACCAGAACGGGCCGACCCGCTCGGCGACTTCGTCCCGGCCGCCGGCCAGGAACTCCTCCTCGGCGTAGGCCGCGATGCCGCTGCTGCCGGGGTGGCGCCGGTCGGGGTCGACCCGGTCCAGGTTGGCGTCCACCAGGAGCAGCCGTTCGACCAGGTGCGGGTGCCGCTGGGCGAGGACGATCGCGACCGCCCCGCCCATGCTGTGGCCGATCACCTCGACCCGGGCCGCCCCGGCGGCCGCGACGGCCGCCGCGACAGCGTCCGCGTGCTCCTCCAGGGCGTAGCCGAAGTCCGTCGGCCGGTCGCTGAGGCCGAAGCCGAGCAGGTCCAGCAGCAGCGAGCGCCGACCGGCGAGCAGCGGGTGGGTGGCGGCGGCCGCGAAGTAGGCCGGCGAGGTGGCGCCGAGCCCGTGCAGGTAGAGCCGGGCCGGCTCGGCGCCGGGCAGCTCGACCCAGCGGATCCGGTCGCCGTTCGGGGTGACGGGGGCCTCGCGCATGCTCACTCGCTCCTTCTCCTGGGCGTGCCGGCTCCTCCTGGGTGTGCCGGCTCCCGGCTCCGGGGACTCCGGCGGACGACCAGGACAATACATCGAAGTCGAGGTATAGCGATAGTGAGATACCCATGCCCCGAGGGAAGGATCTGAGAGAGTGGCCCCATGCTGAAGCTCGCCATCCTCGGGTTCCTGTACGACCGCCCCCTGCACGGCTACGAGCTGCGCCGCCACCTCGCCGCGCTCACCGGCCACGTCCGCCCGATCAGCGACGGCACGCTCTACCCCGCGATCAAACGCCTGGAGACCGACGGCCTGCTGGTCCGCGAGACCGAGCCGGGCAGCGCCGCCGCGCCCCGGCACACCCTGCACCTCACCGAGGCCGGCCGCACCGCACTGCTCGACCGGCTGCGCGAGCCCGAGCCGCTCGACGTCAGCGACGAGAACCGCTGGTTCACCCTGCTCGCCTTCCTCCGGCACCTCGCCGACCCCGCCGACCAGGCCGCCGTACTGCGCCGCCGACTGGCCTTCCTCGCCGAACCGGCCAGCTTCTTCTACGAGGGCGACCGCCCGGTGGGCGCCGAGGAGTTCGCCGACCCGTTCCGGCGCGGCCTGCTGCTGGTCGCCCGCGCCACCACCGAGGCCGAACTCGCCTGGCTGCACGCGACCCTGGCCGACCTGGAGGGCAGCCCGCGCTAGACCGGGGCCGCACACGCCGCGGCCGGCGACGGGCCGGGGCCCGCACGCACCGCGGCCGACGGCGGATCGGGCCCCGCACGCGCCGCGGCACAAAGGGGAGGGGAGGAGGGTAGTGGCGGGGGGGGAAGGGGGGGAGCGGAGGGGGGGGGGGGGGGACCGTTTCTCCGTCCCCCCCCCTTCCGCATGAGCGCTCGCCTTCCGTCCGTACGCTCGATCGCCGTACGCGTCCGACTGCCCGCTCGCAGGCCCGGCTGCCCGTACGCGCGTACGGCTACCGCACGCGCGCCCGGCTCAGCAGCAGTCCTCGACCACCAGCCCGGCCGGCAGCTGCTCCCCGCCGAAGACCGAGACCGTCGCCGGGTCCCCGCCGAGCGCGGCCACCGCGAGCAGCAGCGCCCCGGCCGTCCAGGTGGTGCGCTCCTCCGGCCAGATCGCGTCGTCCTCGAAGACGTACCCGGTCCAGTACGAGCCGTCCTCGTGCCGCAGGTGCTTCTGGATCCAGCGCAGGATGTCCACCGCGCGGTCGGACTGGCCGATCGCCCAGAGCGCGAGCGCCAGCTCGGCGCTCTCCCCGCCGGTCACCCACGGGCGGTCGCTGACGCAGCGCACGCCGAGGCCGGGGACGACGAAGCGCTCCCAGTCCCGCTCGATCCGGGCCACCGCCGCGTCGCCGCGCAGGCCGGTGCCGAGCACCGGGTAGTACCAGTCCATCGAGTAGCGGTCCTTGTCCAGGAACCGCTCGGGGTGGTGGGAGACGGCGTGCCCCAGCCGCCCGGCCGCGAGCTCCCAGTCGGGCTGCGGCTCCTCCAGGTACTCGGCGACGGCCAGGCCGCAGCGCAGCGCGTGGAGGATGCTGGACGAGCCGGTGAGCAGCGCCTCGTCGGTGGCGGTGCCGTCCTCGGAGACCCGCCAGGCGATCGGGCCGCCGGGCAGCCGCAGTCCGACGATGAAGTCCAGGGCGCGCCGGACGACCGGCCAGATCCACTCCAGGAAGGCGTCGTCGCCGGTGCTGAGGTGGTGGTGCCAGACCCCGACCGCGACGTACGCGCAGAAGTTGCTCTCCTTGGCCCGGTCGGTGACCACGCCGTCGGTGTAGGCGGCGTACCAGGAACCGTCCGGGTTCTGGGCGGCGGCGAGCCAGCGGTAGGCGGCCTCGGCGGCGGCGTGCTCGCCGGCCGTGTCGAGGGCCATCGCGGCCTCGGTGTGGTCCCAGGGGTCGAGGTGGTGGCCGACGAACCACGGTATGGCGCCGTCGGGGCGCTGCTCGGCCAGGATGCTGCGGACGGTGTCGGCGGCCTGCTCGGCGTCGAGCACCCCGTCGAGCAGCAGCACCTCGGGGACGGCGGCGGTCATGCCGTCCTGCCCGGCGCGCGGTTGGGCTTGGAGGCGTACGCGACGAAGCTCTTGCCGATCACCGGGTTGAGCGCCCGCTCGGCGGCCTTGGTGAGGCTGCTGATCACCGGGGTGCCGACGATGTCCCAGACCAGCAGCTGGTGGTACGCCTTCACCGGCAGCGCCTTGTCGTTGTCGACGCCGACCGCGCACTTGATCCACCAGTACGGCGAGTGCAGCGCGTGCGCGTGGTGGGTGCCGTACGGCTCCAGGCCGGCGTCCTTGAGCTTGCCGAGCAGCTCGTCGCCCCGGTAGATCCGGATGTGGCCGCCCTCGTTCGCGTGGTACTCGTCGGACAGGGCCCAGCAGATCTTCTCGGGCAGCCAACGCGGCACGGTCACGGCGAGCAGGCCGCCCGGCTTGAGGACCCGGAACATCTCGTTGAGCACGCCCTTGTCGTCCGGGATGTGCTCCATCACCTCGGAGATGATGATCTTGTCGAAGGACTCGTCCTCGAACGGCAGCGCCAGCGCGTTGCCCTCCATCGCGACCGCCGACGCCCCCTCGGGGGCCTCACCGGCCTGCTCCATCGCCGCGAACCACTTCCTGACCTCGGCGATCTCCCCGGCGTTCTGGTCGAGGGCGATCACGTTGGCGCCGCGGCGGTAGCACTCGAACGCGTGCCGGCCCCCGCCGCAGCCCAGGTCGAGCACCCGGTCGCCAGGGGCGAGCGGGAAGCGCGAGAAATCGACGGTCAGCACTGCTGGACTCCCATTCCTATTGCTGCCAAGCGTTCTTGACGCCTCGTCAGGCCTTCGTTCAGCACGTCGCACTGCGCCGGGCGGGCCCCGACCCGCCGTCACCGACCCGTCGTCACCGACCCGCCGCCACCGGCCGGGCGGCCGACCGGGACGGCGCCGTCCGCCCGTGCGCGTCGACAGGGCCCTAGGCCACGTACCGCCAGCCCGGCCCCGAGCGGGCCCGGGCGCCGGCGCCGGTGGCGATCGCCGCGCGGTAGGCCTCGGCGGTCAGCTCGGCGGCCCGCTCCCAGGTGAACCGGGCGAGCACCCGCTGCCGTCCGGCCGCGCCGAGTCCGGCCCGCAGCTCGGGGTCGTCCAGCAGCCGGCCGAGCGCGGCGGCCAGCGCGTCCGCCTCCCCCGGCGGCACCGCCAGGCAGGTCTCCCCGTCCGGCCCGGCCACCTCGGGGATCGCCCCGCCGGTGGTGGCGACCAGCGGGGTGCCGGTGGCCATCGCCTCGGCGGCGGGCAGCGAGAAGCCCTCGTACAGGGAGGGGACGCAGGCCACCTCGGCCGAGCGGTAGAGGTCGACCAGCTCGCGGTCGGTCAGTCCGCTGCGGAACTCGATGTGCCCGGCCAGCCCGAAGCGGCGCACCGCCTCGGCCACCGGCCCGTCCTCCTTCTGCGGCTTGCCGACCACCACCAGGTGGGCGTCCCGCTCGGTGCGCACCTTGGCGAGCGCCTCGACCAGGAAGACCAGGCCCTTCAGCGGGACGTCCGCGCTGGAGGTGGTGACGATCCGGCCGGGGACGCGCCCGATCTCCGCCGAGGGCGACCAGAGCCGGGTGTCGGCACCGATCGGCACCACCGAGATCGCGTCCGGCGCGGCGCCCAGGTGCTCGGCGATCTCGCGCTGCGAGGTCCCGGAGACGGTGATCACGTGGTCCAGCCGGGCGGCGACCCGGCGCTGCATCCGGGTGAAGGCGTACCAGCGGCGCAGCGAGAGCCGCTTGCCCCGGGTGGTGGCGGCGTCCAGCTCCAGCTGCCGGTCCACGGTGATCGGGTGGTGGATCGTGGTGACCAGCGGGAAGCCGTGCCGGGCCAGGCCGAGCAGGCCGTAGCCGAGGGTCTGGTTGTCGTGGACCACGTCGTAGCGGCCCTTGTGGGCGGCCAGGTACCGGCGGGCGCGCAGCGAGAAGGTGAGCGGCTCGGGGAAGCCGCCGGTGCGCATGGTGGCGAACTCCAGCACGTCCACCGGGCCGCGGAACTCGCCCCGGGCCGGGGTGCGGAAGGGGTCGTCGGCGCGGTAGAGGTCCAGGCTGGGCAGCTCCACCAGGCGCACCGAGCCGGGGCCGTCGACCTCGTCGAGCACCGGGTAGGGCTGGGCGCCGATCACGTCCACGTGGTGGCCGAGCCGCGCCAGCTCGCGGGAGAGGTGTCGTACGTACACGCCCTGACCCCCGCAGAAGGGGTCACCGCGGTACGACAGCAGGGCAATCCGCAGCGGCTGCGCGGTCATCCTGGGCCCTCTTCTCTAGCTGCTATCGGTGCTGCCGGTCGTGCTTCCGGTCGCTAAAGTAGATCAGGTTTCAATGGCTGGGGAACTCGTCGTCGACCACGTGAACAATGAGAGACCTCGAAGATACCGGCCCGTAGCTTTTCCCCAGGAGCCAGGGCTGGTGATTCCCGCCACGCCGAATCCTGCCGACCATGTGGAGCACGCCGCCACTCTCGCCCGCCCGGGAGCACCCTTGCCGCCACCCCCTCCTTCGACGTTGCCGCCGGTCTCCCCTCCGGGCGAGCCGCCGCTGACCGCGCGCCAGGCCGAACGGCGCCGGCGCATCCTGCGGGCCGCCACCGCACTGGCGGTGCGCGGCGGGTACGAGGCGGTGCAGATGCGGGAGGTCGCGGAGAGCGCGCAGGTCGCCCTCGGCACGCTCTACCGGTACTTCCCGTCCAAGGTGCACCTGCTGGTGGCGGTGATGCTGGAGCAGCTGCAGGGCCTCCACGAGCACATCCGGCGCCACCCGCCGACCGACCTCGAACCGGCGCTGCGGGTCGCCGACACCCTCACCCGGGCCTTCCACGCGCTGCAGCGCGAGCCGCTGCTGGCCGAGGCCATGGTCCGGGCGCTGTCCTTCGCGGACCGCTCGGTCGGGGCCGAGGTGGACCAGGTCAGCGTGGCCACCGGACAGCTCATCCTGGACGCGATCGGCCAGTCCGGACCGCCCACCGGGAGCCAGCGCGCGGCGGTGCGGGTGATCGAGCACACCTGGCACTCGGCACTGGTCGCCTGGCTCTCCGGCCGCGCCTCGATCGCCGAGGTACGGGCCGACCTGCACACCGCGGCCCGGCTGCTCACCCTGCCGTGAACCGTCCTCCTCCCGCCGCCGACTGGAACCTGTTCCTGCCCGCCCCGGGCCGCTCGTCGTGCTCCGGCGGCTAGAGTCGACAGTCGGCACAACTCCATCCCGCTCCTCCCCCGGGGAAAGCCGGTGCGAATCCGGCGCTGACCCCGCAGCCGTAAGACCGGTGCCCGCCCTCGGCCGCCCGGACGAGTCGGAGCACCCGGGGAGGGGCGAGCGGCCCGTCCGGACGCACGCGCCCGGCACCGTCGAGGACTACGGAACGGCCCCGCCCGGGCCACCACCGCTCACCGAAAGGCACACCCGCACCATGCTGACCGCCGCCCGCCTGGGCGCCGCCGCCCTGTCCGCCGCGCTGCTCACCGGCATCGCCGCCGGCCCGGCCCTCGCCGACAGCCCCGCGCCGACCCCCGCCGCCCTCCCCGACGGGCTGTACGGCAAGGGCGACCCGACGTACGACGGCGTCTGGCGACAGTCGCTCGCGCTCACCGCGCTGGCGGCGGCCAAGGTCACCCCGGCCGACTCGGCCGTCGGCTGGCTCACCGGGCAGCAGTGCGAGGACGGCGGCTGGCCGTCGTACCGGGCCGCCGGCGCGGCCTGCGACCCCAAGACCGAGGACAGCAACGCCACCGCCGTCGCCGTCCAGGCCCTGGTCGCCCTCGGCGGGCACCAGGAAGCCGTCGACAAGGGCGTCGGCTGGCTCAAGGCCAACCAGAACGCCGACGGCAGCTGGGCCTACAACCCGGGCAGCCCCGGCGACGCCGACTCCACCGGCCTCGCCGTCAACGCGCTGTTCGCCGCCAAGACCGACCCGGCCGGCGTCGCCAAGGCCGGCCGGTCCGCCTTCGACGGGCTCGCCCTCTTCCAGCTCGGCTGCGCCGCCCCCGCCGACCAGCGCGGCGCCTTCGCCTACCAGTTCGACCCGGCCGTCGGCGCCCTCACCCCGAACGCCCTGGCCAGCGCCCAGGCCGCGCTCGCCGCGAGCGGCGGCCACCTGCCGGTCGCCGGCTCGGTGCACGCCGACGCCGCGCCCAAGGCCCTGGCGTGCGCCTCCGACGCCCCGGCCGCCCAGGGCTCCTCGGCCTCCTCGGCCCCGGTTACGCACGCGGAGTCCGGCGAGGCCGTCGGCGCCTACCTGACCGCCCAGCTCACGGCCGGCGGCGACCACCTCACCCTCACCACCCCGGGCGCCGCCCCCACCCCCGACTACACCGCCACCGCCTGGGCCGCCCTCGCCCTCAGCCAGAGCGGCCACCCCCAGCAGGCCGCCGGCGCCGTCGACTGGCTCACCAAGGAGGGCGCCACCTGGACCAAGGGCGGCACCGACGCCGGCGCCACCGCCACCCTCCTGCTGGTCGCCCAGGCCGCCCACCGCGACACCGCCGCCCTGACCGGCCAGCTCACCGCCCTCGGCCCGGCGCCCAAGGCCGCCGAAGCCGCCGCCTCGGCGACGGAGGCCCCGAAGGAGAAGAAGGACGGCGGCATCGGCCAGTACTGGCTCATCGGCGTCGGCCTCCTCGTCGGCATCGGCGGCGGCCTCGTGCTCAGCCTCCAGCGCAAGCGCAACCCCCACCTCTGATGCGCCCCGCACCCCGCCCCGCCCCGGCGGGCGCCGACGTCCGCACCCGCCGGGCCGTCGCCGCGCTGCTGCTGCCCCTCCTCGGGGCGGTGCTGGTGCTCGCCTCCGCCGCTCCCGCGCAGGCCGCCGGCTACCGCTACTGGTCGTTCTGGCGCGGCGCCGAGGGCGGAGCCTGGACGTACCAGCAGCAGGGGCCCGCCGTCGCGGTGCCGCCGGACGGCTCGGTGGACGGGTGGCGGTACGCGCTGAGCCCGGACGGCGGGCAGGACGCCGCGAAGCCCCGGACCGCCGGGAGCTTCACGGAGATCTGCGCGGACACACCCGCCCAGGAGGGCCGCAAGCGGGTGGCCGTCGTGCTGGACTTCGGGACCGCCGAGGACGCCGGTTCGCCCGCCGCCCCGGTGCCCGGGCAGCGGACCGCCTGCGCCGCCGTCGCGCCCCGCGCCACCTCGGCCGAGGTGCTGGCCGCCGTCGCCCCGCCGCTGCGCTACGACACCAACGGGCTGCTGTGCGCCATCGCCGGGTACCCGCAAGCGGGTTGCGGCGACCGGATCGGCGCGGCGGGCGCGGCCCGGACCGCCGACCAGGGCGGCGGCAGCAGCGGCAGCGGCCCCGACATCGGCCTGATCGCCGGTGGCGCGCTGCTCGCCGTCCTCGCCGGCGGTGCCGTCCGGCAGGCGCGCCGCCGCCGTCACTCCTAGTCCCCCACCCAGGAAACACCGTGAGCAGCACCGCCCGTAGCACCCGGCCGCCCACCGGCCCCCGTCAACTGCACCCCGGGGCCTGGTGGTTGTGGGCGCTCGGGCTGGGCGCGGCGGCCACCCGCACCACCAACCCGGCGATCCTGCTGCTGCTCGCCGCCGTCGCCGGGTACGTGGTCGCGGCCCGGCGCGGCGATGCGCCCTGGTCGCGCTCGTACGGGGCGTTCCTGCGGCTGGGCCTGCTGGTGCTCGGCATCCGGCTGGTGTTCGCCGTGTTCCTCGGCTCGCCGGTCGCCGGCACCCACGTGCTGTTCACCCTGCCCGAACTCCCGCTGCCCGTCTGGGCGCAGGGCGTGCGGATCGGCGGCCGGGTCACCGCCGAGGGGCTGCTCGCCGCACTGTACGACGGGCTGCGGCTGGCCACCCTGCTGATCTGCGTCGGCGCCGCCAACTCCCTGGCCAGCCCGGCCCGCCTGTTGCGCACCCTGCCCGGCGCGCTCTACGAGGCGGGCGTCGCCGTCGTCGTGGCGATGACCTTCGCACCCAACCTGGTCGCGGACGTCCGCCGGCTGCGTGCCGCACGGCGCCTGCGCGGCCGCACCGACAAGGGCGTCGCCGCCGTGCTGAGCGTCGGAATCCCGGTGCTGGAGGGCGCGTTGGAGCGGTCCATCGCGCTGGCCGCCGCGATGGACACCCGGGGCTTCGGCCGCACCGCCGACGTCCCGCGCCGGCTCGCCCGGGCGACGGCCGCGCTCACCCTGGCCGGGCTGCTCGGGGTCTGCCTGGCCGCGTACGGGCTGCTGACGGCCGGCGGCGCGGGCTGGGCGCCGCCCGTCCTGCTGCTCGGCCTGGCCGCCGCCTTCGCCGGGCTGCTGCTCGGCGGCCGACGCTCCGTCAGAAGCCGCTACCGGCCGGACCCGTGGGCCCTTCCGGAATGGCTGACCGCCGGTTCCGGGGCGGCCGTGGCGGCCCTCACCGTCTACCTGGCCGCGCGGGACCCGGCCGCCTTCGCCCCCACCGTCGTCCCGCCGACCGTCCCCGCGCTGCCCCTGACCGCCGTGCTGACCGTCCTGCTCGGCCTGGTGCCGGCGTTCGCCGCCCCGACCCCGCCCCGGAGGGCATCGTGATCACCTTCGAGCAGGTATCCGTCCGGTACGCGGACTCCGCCGCGCCCGCGCTCAGCGGCGTCGACCTCACCGTCCCCGAGGGCGAACTCTGCCTGCTGGTGGGCCCGTCCGGCTCCGGCAAGTCCACCCTGCTGGGGACGGTCAGCGGCCTGGTGCCGCACTTCACCGGCGGGGTGCTGCACGGCCGGGTCACCGTCGGCGGCCGGGACACCCGCGAGCACCGGCCGCGCGAACTCGCCGACCTGGTCGGCACCGTGGGGCAGGACCCACTGGCACACTTCGTCACCGACACGGTGGAGGACGAACTCGCCTACGGCATGGAGTCCCTGGGCCTGCCGGGCGACGTGATGCGCCGCCGGGTCGAGGAGACCCTCGACCTGCTCGGCCTCGCCGACCTGCGCGACCGCTCGCTGACCACCCTCTCCGGCGGCCAGCAGCAGCGCGTCGCGATCGGCTCGGTGCTCACCGTGCACCCCCGCGTACTGATCCTGGACGAACCCACCTCGGCACTCGACCCGGGCGCGGCCGAGGAGGTGCTGTCCGTCCTCCAGCGGCTGGTGCACGACCTCGGCACCACCGTGCTGATGGCCGAGCACCGGCTGGAACGCGTCGTCCAGTACGCCGACCAGGTGCTGCTGCTCACCCCCGGCGCCCCGCCCGTCCTCGGCGGGCCCGCCGAGGTGATGGCGCACTCCCCGGTGCACCCGCCGGTGGTCGGCCTCGGCCGGCTCGCGGGCTGGCGGCCGCTGCCGCTCTCGGTCCGCGACGCGCGCCGCAAGGCCGCCCCGCTGCGCGCCGAACTGGACGGCCGGACACCCGCCGCTGCCGGTTCTTCGTCCGGCACCCCCATCGCCGTTGCCGACCGCCTCGCCGTCCGGCGCGGGCCGGTCCCCGCCCTGCGCGGCGTGGACCTCGCGCTCCGCCCCGGCGAGATCACCGCCCTGATGGGCCGCAACGGCGCCGGCAAGTCCACCCTGCTCGGCAGCCTGGTCGGCCTGCACGCCCCGGCCTCCGGCAGCGTCAGGGTCGGCGGCCGCACCCCGCACCGCACCCGCCCCGCCGAACTGATCCGCGAGGTCGGCCTCGTCCCGCAGGAACCGCGCGACCTGCTGTACGGCGAGTCGGTCGCCGCCGAGTGCGCCGCGGCCGACACCGACGCGGGCGCCGCCGCCGGCACCTGCCGCGCCCTGGTGGAACGCCTGCTGCCCGGCATCGCCGACGACGCCCACCCGCGCGACCTCTCCGAGGGCCAGCGGCTCACCCTCGCCCTCGCCGTCGTGCTCACCGCCCGGCCCCCGCTGCTGCTCCTGGACGAGCCGACCCGCGGCCTCGACTACGCCGCCAAGGCCCGGCTGGTGGAGATCCTGCGCGCCCTCGCCGCCGAGGACCACGCCGTACTCCTCGCCACCCACGACGTCGAACTGGCCGCCGAACTCGCCCACCGCACGGTGATCCTGGCCGAGGGCGAGATCGTCGCGGACGGGCCGACCGCGGAGGTGGTGGTCTCCTCCCCGGCCTTCGCCCCGCAGGTCGCCAAGGTGCTGGCGCCCGGGCCGTGGCTCACCGTCGGGCAGGTCGCGGAGGCGCTGGGCGCATGAGCACTCGTCCCGTCCCCCTGGGGCGCCGGTCCGTCACCGCGCTGCTCCTCGTCACGGCCGTCGGCGTGACCGCCTTCGGCTGGCCGCTGCTCGCCTCCACCAAGTCGGCGCTGGTCGGCCACTCCGCGGACGCGCCGTGGCTGTTCGCCCTGCTGCTGCCGCTGCTGCTCGCCGTCGTCATCGCCCAGATCTCCGAAGGCCGCTCGGCGGGCGGCGGGGCGCCCGGGCTGGACGCCAAGTCCGTCGCCCTGCTGGGCGTCCTGGCCGCGGCGGGCGCGGCACTGCGGCCGCTCGGCGCGGGCACGGCGGGGCTGGAGCCGATGTTCTTCCTGATGGTGCTCTCCGGGCGGGTGCTCGGACCGGGCTTCGGGTTCGTGCTCGGCTCACTGTCGATGTTCGCCTCCGCGCTGCTGACGGGCGGGGTGGGGCCGTGGCTGCCGTTCCAGATGCTGGCGATGGGGTGGGTGTGCCTGGGCGCGGGGCTGCTGCCGGGCCCCGCCTCCTTGCGCGGCCGCCGCGAGCTCTGGCTGCTCGCGGGGTACGGCGCCGCCGCGTCCCTGCTGTACGGCACGATCATGAACCTCCAGGGCTGGCCGTACATCGGCGGCCTGGCCGGCTCCATCTCCTTCCACCCCGGCGACCCGCTGCCCGCCAACCTGGTCCGCTTCGCCGCCTACTGCCTCACCACGTCCCTGGGTTGGGACCTCCCCCGGGCCGCCCTGACCGTCGTTCTCTGCCTCACCCTCGGCACCCCAGTCCTGCGCGCCCTGCGCCGCACGACCCGCCGCGCCGCCTTCGACGCCCCGGTCACCTTCCGGCCGCCGGAGCGCTAACGGCACGCCCCGCACACCTGCCCGGGCCCGGCCACGGGCCGCCCGCACAGCCCGCCGCGCCCGGGGCACTCGTGCCTGCGGGGCCCGTCGTCCGCCCTGCGGGGCCCGTCGCCCGCCCGTCGGGGTGCCGGAACGGCCGGCAGCCCGGCGATCCGCGCCGCCACGATCGCCCCGACACTGCGGGTGACCTTGTCCGGCAGGGGCGCCGACAGGATCCCGGCGGGCGCCTCACCGCTCCACCCGCCCGCCAGCAACCCCTCCACCCGCGCGGCCTGGTCGCTGAGCGGCTTCCCCGCCAGGGCCATCCGGGGCTCCCTGCGCCCGAGTTCGAGCAGCAGTGCCATCCCGGCCGTCAACTTCTCGGAGGGACGGACGGAAGGTTGTTCCGCTTCCTTCTTCCTCGATTCCTTGGAAGGGCTTCCCGCCGTCCCGGCGACTGGATGGCCCGGAGCTGGGACACCGGCGGCCGGGGACGCGGGAAGCGGCGGCACCGTGTGCACCGCCTTGCCCGTCACCGGCACCTCATGAACGGAAACGACCGTCCGCACCTGCCCGGTCAGCGGATCGCGCTGGGTCCGCCGCACGTAGTGCCCGGCCGCCTCCAGCTCCCTGAGCGCCCGCGCGACGGTCGTCCGCCCTTCCACGCTCTTCGCGGCGAGGGTCCGCACGTCCTCGCGCGCCCCGTCCGGCAGGCTGAGCAGGTAGTTCAGCAGCCCGCGCGCGGCCCAACTCAGCGAGTGCTTGCGGACGACGCGACCGTTGTCCAGGATCGTGTACCCGGGGGCATGCCGAGGGATACGATGGATCTGCATCTGGAGGTCTCTTCTCCTGGTGCCGGACCCCGGGGTGTTGGCGCACCGCCGGGGTAACTCCTTTGCTCACGCACCGAGTGCCCCTCCGAGCACCCGGCACCGCAATCTTCACCGTAATTCCGTAACGCCCCGTCAAACTCCTTTCCTCATCACCCGCTCGGGCGGCGCGAGCGCGCACAACCCAGCGCGTCCCGAGCTCGCGAGCCCGGGACGCGCTCCTCACTGCCTCGCATCAACCGACCACGTGGCCCGGCTCGTCCAGCCACACCCGGTGCTCGCCCTCGACCGTGACGGTCAGACCGAACCGGTCGAGGCCCGGCTCGCCCTGGTCCTGCCACCGGGCGTGGGCGGCGGTCACCTCGTCCCACAGGTTGCGGGGGCCGGACTGCGCGACGGCGTGCCTGCCGTCCCAGTCGGCCAGGCGGCAGTGGGCGTACGAGACCCCGTCCCACACCTCCAACCGGCCGGTACCGAGCCGGTCGTAGCCCGCCGACACCTCCTGCCGGAACAGCCCCGGCAACCGCAGCCCGATCGCGAAGGCGGCGTCGGTGTCCTCCGCCACGACAGCGGGGTCGAGTTCGGACGGGCCGTGCCGGACGTCCTCGATCTCGAACTCGCCGCTCCCGGGGCGCTGGCCCCGCACCCACATGAAGGCGACGTCCTCGACGAACGGCCCGCTCGCGGAACGGCCGTCGTCGGCGACGGTGAGCTTCAGCAGCCCGCCGTTGCAGAACGCCGTGCCGTACGGGACGACGATCACGCCCCCGGGCACCGTCTGCTCGATCAACGCACCGGGGACACGCTGCACGGCGGCGGTGACATGAACCCGGTCGTACGGCGCGGCCGCCGGATGGCCGAGCATGCCATCGCCGACCACGGCCCTGACCGGCAGGCGGTTCGCCGCCAGACGGCGCCGTGCGGCACCGGACAGTTCAGGGTCCAGCTCGACGGTGGTGACGTTCTCCACCCCGAGCCGGCGGGCCAGCAGCGCCGCCGTCCAGCCCGTGCCGGTACCGATGTCCATCACCCGCATACTGTCGGAGACTTGCAGGTGCCGGAGCATCTGGGCCACGACGGTGGGCATCGAGCTGGACGAGGACGGCGTGCGACCGTCCTCGTCCAGCCGGGTCACCAGCGGGATGTCGGAGCCGACCAGCTCGCCCCACTCGACCGGGCGTTCATTGCGGTCGATCCACTCACCCCCGTGGCGGATCCGGTCCGGAACGAACAGTAGGCGGGGCACGCCTCGGAACACCGGCTCCCAGTCGGCCGACAGCGCCCCGGACTCCCGGAGCGCATCGCTGAGCACGTTCCACTTCACTCGGCCGCCCCCCTCAAGGCTTCGACGGCTTGGGCAGGTTGGTGGGCGATACGTCCCGCTGACATGGCATTGCTCCTTATGAGGCGGAAGCGGAGGAGAGGCGATCCCGGCCGCGCCGCCGGGCCGGCGGCTCGGCCGGGAAATCAGTGGGTGCGGCTGATCAACACCAGGTCCGCGATGACATGCAACTCGGCGGCCGGCTCACCGCGACGCCGGATCGAACGTCGAGAGATCAGCGTGCACGACTTTCCCGAACGGGCGGAGGCTGACACCCCAGCGGCCCTGAGTGAGCCGGTGGACCAGCGCAAGACCACGACCCGACGTCGCGTAGGGCCCGGCCTGGATCCTCACCGGCATCGCGCGGGAGCCGTCACCGACGAGGATGCGGACGGTCCGGTCGCTCGGGCGCCGCACAGCGACAACCATGCGCGTCTGGCAGCCGGTCTCGACGGCGTTGGTGGCCAGCTCGCTGACGATCAGCAAGGCATCGTCCACCAACGCGTCCAGCTCCCACTCCCGCAGCTTCGCTCCGACAAGGCGCCGCGCAGCCCCCACGGACTCAGCCTGGTACGGCAAGCAGGCAGTCGCCGGCCTGATGGCCACCCGAGGGGCGGCATCGAAGTCGGTGCCAGTGGTTACCGGACAGCAGGTCGACTGCTTCCGATTGAGGCCCACCGGGGCTGACGGCATGGACGGAGACATCGAGGTCACTCCCTCGGGTGGTCTGGTCGATCCCTCCTTGGCGTCTGATCTGCCAGCGAGGTATTCCTAGTTCACCGCCCCGAGAGGGCGGCATGGGCCTCGTGCGACCGGACGTTTCAGCGGACATTTGGGTCTGGCAGGCATGTCCGGCGGAAGAGCGCGTATGACTGCTGGGGGTTCTGTGGCAACGCGATCACTGGCCGAGCTGCGCAAGGCTGCCGGCTGCTCACAGGAGAGCTTTGCTGCCGCGTTCTTGGACATGGCACGACGCATGGATGTCCGCGCTACGGTGAGCGTTCGCCATCTCAGGAGATGGGAGTCCGCCAACCCGCCGTTGCCTCACCCTGGCCAGCAGGCTGTCCTGGAAGCGCTCTTGGGTGTCCCCCTGGCTGAACTCGGCTTCGCAGTGCCGCAGGAACGGGTCGCCGTCGCATCAGAGGGCAGCCTCCAGGAGGACACGGTGCAGCGTCGGCGGTTCGTTGTAGATGTCGGAGCACTACTCGGGGCTTCCGTCCTGACCCCCACGAGAAGTGGTCGGCGAATCGGTGCCACCGATATTCAGGCCTTTCGATCGAAGATCGCCGACCTGTACACCATTGACCACTCACAAGGTGGCCACGTCGCCCGGCAGGCTGCCGTCCGGGTGCCCCAGAGCATCGAGAAGGCCATGACCGGAGGCGTCTATCTCGCTCCGATCGGACGCGACCTTCACACGTTGGTCGGAACATTGCACTCCCACCTCGGATGGATCGAGTTCGACGCGGGGAGGTCGGCTGCCGCCCGTGCAGCGTGTACCGAGGCGCTGACCTCCGCCCGCCTGGTTGGCGATCCGCTATTGGAGGTCCGAGCTCTCGACAGTCTGTCCTTGCTGGCTGTCGAGCAGAAACGGCCATGGGAGGCGGTCGCTGCCGCAACCGCCTCCGGGGAGATCGCTCAGGCACAGGCCGGACCGAAGGTGAAGTCCGTGGTTGCCCTGCGACAGGCTCGGGCTCTCTCAGCTGCTGGTGACTACGCAGGTGCTCGGCGAGCCCTTTCTCGGGCAATGACCTGGCAGGACCGATCGGATGGAGACACCGACGCACCTTCGTGGACGGCCTTCGCCGGTCAGGTCGAGGGGGACTACGCCACTGCCGCGTGGCATGTGGGGACAGGGAAACTCGCGTACGCGATCCCATTCCTTCGGTCAGCAATCGAACATCTCGGCCCGACTTACGGCCGAAATGCAGCGCTGTACCGGGCGCGGCTGGCCGAGGTACTGATGAGGACAGGAGAGGTCGAGGAGTCCTGCACAGAGGCGGTGACCAGCGCCAGGGCGGCGAAGGGGATGGCTTCGGCGCGGCTGACGGACCGGCTGCGTATGGTGGCGTCACTGGCGGCCCGCGTGGATACGGCGGCAGCGCGAGACTGTGTTGAGGAACTTCGAGCGCTTGGGGTTTCGGCCCGGAAGCAGAGGGCGGCGTGACAGTGACGGTTCAGCTCCTGAATGGCGAGCAAACTGCCGAGCTGGAATCGGAGTTGAAGAAGGCATTCGCCGAGGCATTCGCCGAGCCTCCCTACGGCGAGGGTCCGGCCGATGTGGAGCGGGCGTTTCGGCGGTTCCGCTCCCAGATACGGCGGCGCGGGTTCCGGGCGGCGATCGCCTTCGATGACGAAACCGTCGTGGGGATGGCCTACGGCTACCCGCTGTCGGCGAACACCGGGTGGTGGGACACGCTGATCGATCCCGTTCCCGGCGACCTCAGGCACGAGGACGGTAAGCGGACCTTCGGCCTCTTCGAATTGGCAGTCCGGCCCCCGTGGCGCCGCCAAGGCATCGCCTCCCACATGCACCGCGTCCTCATCGAAGGCCTCGACAACGCCCGGGTTCTGCTGAACGCGCGACCGGAGGCGACGGGCGCCCAGGCCGCCTACCTGGCCTGGGGCTACCGGCGGGTCGGATCAGCCATCCCCTGGGAGGGCGCGGCCCGACACGACGTGATGGTCCTCGACCTGCCGCATCCGTAGCCCGCTCGGTCACGGCGCCGGGCCGGTCCGTGGGCGCGTGCCCATGGTCTCCACGTGACCACGTAGCCTTGGTTCCCTTCCCCAGGAGGCGTGTTGAGCGAGATCATCCTCATGTCCGACCCAAAGGTCGCCGCGATACCCGTCGCGCCCCGCGAGGAGCAGCTGCTCGACGTACGGAGCGGCAGCGGGCTGCTGGTCGACGAGCGCCAGCAGGACGGCACCGGCGCCTTCGCGCGCCTGCGGGCCGGGGTGCTCGATCGGCTGCTCGACGCGCAGGCCGCGCTGCCCGACGACCTGCGGCTGCTGTTCGTCGAGGGATACCGGCCACCGGCTCTCCAGAGCCGCTACTTCGACGAGTACGCCGCCGAGTTGCGGGCCGCGAACCCCGACTGGCCGGACGACCTGATCAGGTCGGCGACGAGCCGCTACGTCTCGCCGCCGGAGATCGCGCCGCACAGTGCCGGGGCCGCCGTCGACCTCACCCTCGTCGACGCCGACGGCCGTGAACTCGACCTCGGCACCAGGGTCAACGCCAGCCCGGAGGAGAGCGCCGGGGCCTGCTACACCGACGCGGACGGCATCGGCGCCGAGGCCCGCGCCAACCGGCGGCTCCTCTGCGACGTCCTGACCGGCGCCGGGCTCGTCAACTACCCCACCGAGTGGTGGCACTGGTCGTACGGGGACCGCTACTGGGCGCTGGCCACCGGCGCACCGGCCGCGCTCTACGGGCCGGCGCACGGGTAGCCGACACGACACGCGGCCCGTGGAGCCTGCCGAGCGGACCTGCGGCCCCGGGCCAGGATGGCGTCGGCACCGATGCCCGCCCGAGGAGCAGAGCGATGACCGAGCAGACCCCCGAACAACTCCCCGCCGTCGCCGTCGCGATCGTCGTCAAGGACAGCCGGGTGCTGATGGTGCGGCGGCGGGTCGCCGAGGGCGAGCTGTCCTGGCAGTTCCCGGCCGGGGAGGTCGAGCCGGACGAGTCCCCCGAGGCGGCGGCGGTCCGCGAGACCGCCGAGGAGACCGGCCTCCATGTCGCCGCCGCCCGGCTGCTCGGCGAGCGGGTGCACCCGCAGAACGGGCGGCGGATGGCGTACACGGCCTGCGAGGTGGTCGGCGGCACCGCCACCGTGGTGGACTCCGACGAGCTGGACCGGGTGGTCTGGGCGTCCCGCGCCGAGCTGGCCGAGTACGTGCCGTTCCCGCTGTTCCCACCGGTGCGGGAGTACCTGGACGGCACGCTCGCCGGGTAGGCGCGGAACGGCGGACGAACCCGCGCGAGAAGTCGGCCCGTCCGACTTCCCATGCACGAGCACCACCACCAGTGTCCGGAACTCATCCCCGCCGTAGGGGCGTTCGGACGTTCGGACGGGAGACCGCTCGTCCCCGCCCCGGAAGGAAACGCGTGACAACCGCGCACGGAGCCCCGTCCGACCACGACCACGCCGTACCGCGAGCCCGCCGCCCGGGGCGGGAGCCGGTCACCGACGAGACGGTCGCCCGGCTCCGGGCCCAGGCCCGCACCGACCCCGCCTCGGGCCTGCCCGCGCTGGCCGAGGCGCTGCGGGGCCGGGCCTACGGCCGGCCCAGGCCCCGGCCCGAGGAGGCCGTCCCGTTCCTGGAGGAGTCCGCCGGCATCTACCGCGCCCTGGTCGCCGACGGCGGCACCGAACACCTGGCCGCTGCCGCCCGCGCGCTGTCCTCCCTCGCCCTGCACCACTCCCTGGCGCACGCCGACGGTCCCGCCCTCGCCGCCCGGCAGGAGGCGGCCGACCTGGCCCGGCGCGCCGAAGCGGACCAGCCGGTGGAGGGCCTCGGCCAGGCCGCCGTCCTGCACGCCGACCTCGCCCACGGCCTCGCCGAGGCGGGACGGTTCGACGAGGCCGTGGACGCCGCCCGCACGGTGGCCGACCGCTCCCTGGCGGTGACCGAGGCCGGCGGGAGCGACCTGACGTGGCGACTGCTCGACCTCACCGTGCTGCTCCGCCTCGCGGACCGCACCGAGGAGGCCGTGGCCGTCGAACACGAGGCCCTCGCCTGGCTGCGCGAGGGCCGCACGGAACCGGCCCGCAGTCCCGTCCCGGCCCTACGGGCGGCCGGCGCCGCCCTGTGGTTCGCCGATCTGGGCCGCACCGAACAGTCGCACCGGCTGCTCGCGGACGCCGCCCGCTCCTGCGAGCGCCTGCCCGCCCGCGGCGACGCCGGCGACTTCGGCTTCAACGAGGGCCTGCGGAGCGCCTTGTTCGCCCGCTCCGGCGTACGGGACGAACAGGCCGCGGCCGACGCCCCGGACCCGCTCGCGCTCGGCGTCGACCCAGGACGGCGCCTCCAACCGGTGCTGGGCCTGGACCTCCACCACTGGTCCTTCAGCCTGCGCGCGTCCTTCGAGGACGGACTGGTCACCCTCGCGCGGGCCGTCGAGGCCATCACGGGCACGCCCGAGCCCACCGACCGCCTGCCCGACGAGGAGGGCCCGTCCGAACAAGCCGACGGCTCACTGCCCCTGCCGGAGGACCGCGACCTGCTCGCCACCCTCGGCACCCTCACCCGGCGGCTCGACCTGCGCCGGGCGGTCCGTGGAGACCATCCCAGCTACTACGCCCACCTCACACTCCCCCGGCTGCGGCGGAGCGTCCGGATCGAACGCCGCCTCCACGCGACCGGCCCCGCCCACGACACCCGGCGCCTGGTCAGGGCGCTCACCGACCTGGCCATGGCCCAACTCGTCCACGGCGACCACGCCGAGGCGACCGGCACCCTGCACGAGGCCCACGCCCTCGCCGTACGGACGGAGAGCCCGGCCGGGTGACCACCGCCCCCGGTGCTCCGCCCGGCACCCACCGGCCGGGGCAGCGAGGAGGAGTCCCCTGCTCGCTGCAGGAGCCCGAAGCCGGGCCTGCGGGCCGCGGCCGGGCAGCACGCGGCCCGCCGAAGCCACCGAACCGGCCGGAATCCCCATCCACCCCCCGGTACACCCCCGTACCCTGTCCCGCAGCACTCGCACGGGCACGGTACGGACCTTCGGGGGAACCGGGGAAACCAGTGGAACTACGTCAGTTGCGCGTCTTCGACGCCGTCGTCACCCACCGCACCGTCACCGGCGCGGCCGTGGCACTCGGACTCGCCCCGGCCTCCGTCTCCGAACAGGTCCGCACCCTCGAACACAGCCTCGGCACCGACCTGTTCGACCGGGCCAGGCACGACCTGACCCTCACCTCGGCCGGGGAACGACTACTGCCCTGGTCCCGACGGCTCCTCGACCAGGCCGAACAGGCCCGCCGCGAGGTCGTCGTGACCCGGACCCGCCTGCGCCTCGGCGTCCTGGCGGCCGTCGCCGCCACCCACCTCCCGACCGTCCTGGCCCGCCTCACCGACCGCCGCCCCGGTCTGGACATATCCCTCCACACCGACGCCACCCGGGACGTCCTGCTCGACGGCGTCGCCGCCGGAGCCCTGGAAGCGGCGCTCATCCTCGACGCCCCGGGCCCGCTCGGCGCACTCGGCTTCCCCCTGCCGCCCGCCCCGCTCGACCACCTCGATCTCCAGGCCGTCCACCTCGCCCTGGTCGCCGCCCCCACCCACCCGCTCGCCCGCGCCACCACCCTCGCCCCCGAGAACCTCCGCGGCCACCGCCTCCTCGTCGACACCCCCGCCTGCTCCTACCACCTCGCCGGCGAACGCCTCCTCGGCCACCACGTCCAACGCCTCCGCACCGGCGCCGTCCCCACCACCCGCGCCTGCGCCGCACAGGGCCTCGGCATCGCCCTCCTCCCCACCCACGCCGTCCACGACCACCTCGCCACCGGCGCCCTCACCCACCTCCCCCTCGACCCCCCGCCCCTCCATCTCCGCCTCCTCTGGCGCGCCGACCACGCGCCCCTCCCCGCCCTGCGCCCCCTCCTTCGCACCACCCCGGCCTGAACTCCCCCGGGCCCTCGAACAGCAGCGGGGCCCATAGGGGCTGCGGGAGCTAAGGCCCGAGAGGGGACGGCCACGATGCAAACTCTGAAGTCCC
>NZ_JBHVJT010000021.1:37768-49204 GCF_042798815.1 Kitasatospora sp. NPDC057738
AGACCCCCCTCCGTTTTGCCTCCCACAAACCCCCTCCCCCCCCGCAACTGCCGGACGAACCTCAGGCCTTGGGGCCCGCCGACTGGACGACCTCGAAGGACCAGAGGGTGGAGCCGGAGGCGGCGGGGCGCTTGGGGGCCTCGCCGGAGGGGCCGTTCTGGTGGGCCGCCTTCATCGGGCCCTCCATCCAGGCCTTGAAGTCCTCCTCGCTGCGCCAGCGGGTGTAGACGAGGTACTGGTCGGTGCCCTCGACGGGGCGGAGGAGCTCGAACCACTCGAAGCCGTCCGAGTTCTCCACCGCGCCGGCGCGGGAGGCGAAGCGCTGCTCCAGCACCTCGCGCTGCTCGGCCGGCACCGTCAGCACGTTGATCTTGACGACGGACATGGGGCTCCTTCTGCTCCGGGGACTGCTTACGGCAGCAGTCTGCTACACCTCACGGCCGGGGCGGGCCTCCGGCCGTCCCCCGTGGGCGCGGGCGGGCCGGGCTCAGGCGATCCACGGCGGCAGGACGCGCTGGTCGTCGCGCGGGGCGAGGTCGCAGGCGCCCTCGGGGGTGCGGGCGTCGGGGTTGTAGGCGTGGGCGGGGGACGGGGAGGCGACGACGGCGGTGAAGCCGTCGGTGGTGGCGATCTGCCGGACGGTGTCGGCGGGGAGGACGGCGGTGTCGCCGGCGGCGAGGGTGAAGGCCTCCCCGGCCAGGTCGACCCGGGCGGCGCCGGTGAGCAGGGTCCAGACCTGCTCGGTGTCCATGGCGTGCAGCGGGCCCTTGGTGTCGGCGGCCATGTCGACGTGCCAGACGGCGAGGGCGGCGGAGCCCTGGGTGGGCGAGGCGTAGGTGGTCATGACGGCGTTCGGGGTCGCGGTGCGGCGGGCGTCGGTCCGGCGGATCACGGGCATGGTGAAGGAACCCCCTAAGATGGTCAATGAAGTTGTCTATATGGTCAATGAGGTTGTCTATCGTGTCAAGTGAAGCGCCCCCGCCGGGCTTCGAGCTGCCGCTGCGCCTGCTGCTCGCCTTCCGGACGATCATCGACGAGCTGCACGAGCGCATCGCCCGCGAGGGCCATCCCGACCTGCGCCCGATGCACGGCTTCGTCTTCCAGGCGATCGGCCCGCACGGCACCACCGCCTCCGAACTCGGACGCCGCCTCGGCGTCACCAAGCAGGCGGCGGGCAAGACCGTCGACAACCTGGAGCAGCTCGGCTACGTCGAGCGCGCCGCGGACCCCTCCGACACCCGGCGCAAGCTGGTCCGGCTCACCGGGCGCGGGGTGGACTGCCTGGTCCGCTCCGCCCGGATCTTCGACGAGCTGCGCGAGGAGTGGGCCGCGACCCTGGGCGAGGAGCAGCTGCGGCAGCTGGAGGACGGCCTGCGCCGGCTCGCCCCCGGCGACCCGTTCCGCCTCGACACCCCGCGCTGGTTCGGGGCGCCGTAACCCCGGCACCGAGGTCAGGACCCGGGGAGCCCGAGGGTCGCGAGGGTCTGGTTCTTGTACGCCTTCACGCCGGTGATCTCGGCGCCGAACCACTCCGGCGCCGAGAACGCCTCCGCCTCGGCCTCCGAACCGAACTCGACCTCGACGGTGCGCAGCCCGGCCAGCTCCCCCTGGTAGACGTCCGCGTAGACGGTGACGCCGGACGCCTCGAAGGTGTAGCGGTCCTTGACCAGGCGGGCGCCCTCGGTGGCCGGCCAGAGCTCGGTGAACTCCCGCTCCCCGAGCTCGCGTTCCACCTCGATCCGGACCGGCGCGCCGGCCGAGGAGTCCTTGCGCTTGACACCGAGGACGCAGCTGCCGGCGATCCGCCGCAGCCGCACCTCCGTCCCGTCGTCCTTGATCGCGATGTACCCCTGCTCGATGCGCTGCCGCACCGCCGTGCCCGGCGGCTCGAAGGCCTCCAGCAGGAACTTGCGCTCGATTTCGAGCGGCATGCCGCACCACCCTTCCCTGCCGCACCCGACAGGCCGACGCACGGTCAGAACGACCGCCCCTCCCCACGGTACGGCGGCTCCGGCCCCGAGGAGTCCGGCCGGTCCCGCAGGTCCGCGCAGAGCGAGGAGCTGAGCCGGTTGAGCACCCCGGCGAGCTCGGCGTACCGCTCCTCGTCCCAGTCCCCCAGCAGTTCGGCGAGCTGGGCGCGCCGGGCGGCGACCAGCCGCAGCGCCACCTCCTCCCCCGGTTCGGTGAGCCGCAGCGGCAGCCCGCCGGACCGCACCGCCAGCCCCCGGCCCTCCACCTCCCGGGCGGCCTCCTCGACGACGGCCACCGGGACGATCCGCCGCTCGGCCAGTTCGGCCGGCTCGACCGAGCCGTGCTGGTGCATCTGGAGGAGCAGCCAGCTGGAGGCGGGCCGCAGGTCCAGTCCGGCGGTCTCGGTGATCCGCCGGAAGAGGTCGCGCCGGGCCTCGCGACTGTTCAGCACCGAGAGCGCGCGGGCGATCTCGTCCAGCGAACTGCGCTCGACCGGATTGACGCCGATGGACTCGCTGAGGTCCGGCCCGGTGACTGCGGAGCGCAGCTTCTGTTCGCGCAGGAACAGCGACAGCACGAAGGCGACCACCGCGACCGGCACCGCGTACAGGAACACCCGGGTGATCGACTCGGCGTACGCGTGGTAGACCGCCGGCTGGACGGCGGCCGGCAGTTGGGGGATGACCCGCGGGTCGGCGGTGATGGCCTCCGGCTGGAAGCCGGGCGGCAGCGGCACCCCCGCCAGCGCGTCGGCGAGCCGGCTGCGCAGGCCGCTGGCGAAGACCGTCCCGAAGATGGAGACGCCGAAGGAGGCCCCGATGGAGCGGAAGAAGGTGGCGCCCGCGGTGGCCACGCCGAGGTCCTCGTAGCCGACCGAGTTCTGCACGATCAGCACCAGCACCTGCATCACCAGGCCCAGCCCGAGGCCGAAGACCAGGAAGTAGAAGCTCATCTCGGCGGTGCTGCTGTGCTCGTCCAGCCGGGAGAGCAGCAGCAGCCCGACGGTGGTCACGGCCGTCCCGGCGATCGGGAAGATCCGGTAGTGGCCGGTGCGGGCGACGATCTGGCCGGAGCCGATCGAGGTGAGCAGCATGCCGAGCACCATCGGCAGCATGTGGATGCCGGACATGGTCGGCGAGACCCGCTGGACCACCTGGAGGAAGGTCGGCAGGTAGGTCAGCGCGCCGAACATCGCGAAGCCGATGACGAAGGAGATCACCGCGACCAGGCTGAACGTCCGCGAGCGGAACAGCCGCAGCGGCAGCACCGGCTCCACCGCGGTCCGCTCGACCAGGACGAAGGCGAGCAGCAGCACCAGGCCGAGCACGCCGAGGCCGACGATCTGCCAGGAGGTCCAGGCCCAGGTGGTCCCGCCGAGCGAGGTCATCAGCACCAGGCAGGTGGCGACGGCGGCGATCAGGACGGTGCCGAGGTAGTCGATCCGGTGCTCGCGCCGGACCTCCCGCCCGTGCAGCACCGTCGCGATCACCACCAGGGCGACGATGCCGATCGGCAGGTTGATGTAGAAGACCCAGCGCCAGCTGAGGTGGTCGACGAACACTCCGCCGAGCAGCGGCCCGAGCACGCTGGTGACGCCGAACACGGCACCGAAGAGGCCCTGGTAGCGGCCGCGGTCCCGGGGGGCGACGAGGTCGCCGACGATCGCCTGGGAGAGCACCATCAGCCCGCCGCCGCCCAGGCCCTGGAGCGCGCGGAAGGCGATCAGTTCGCCCATGTTCTGGGCGATCCCGCACAGCACCGAACCGAGCAGGAAGATCACGATGGAGGCCTGGAAGAAGCGCTTCCGGCCGTACATGTCGCCGAGCTTGCCCCACAGCGGGGTCGCGGCGGTGGAGGCCAGCAGGTAGGCGGTGACCACCCAGGAGAGGTGGTCGAGGCCGCCGAGGTCGCTGACGATGGTCGGCAGCGCGGTGGAGACGATGGTCTGGTCGAGGGCGGCCAGCAGCATCGCCAGCAGCAGGGCGCCGATCGGCACCCAGAGGTTGGGGACGGTGACCGCCGGCGGGCCGCTCCCGGCCGCGGTGCTCCGGTCGGACGCGGCGTGCGACTCCGTCATGACGTCTCCGTCATGGCCTTCTCCGTCATGGCTTCTCCGTCGGCCATGGCTTCTCCGTCGACATCACGACGTCTCCGTGGGCATGGCGTCTCCGTGGGGGGTCGCGGGCCCGTCGGCCGGGCCGGGCAGATGATCACTCCCAGCTCACAACGCTCGCTGGTTCGTCCCGATTTGTTCCACCGGGTTGAGCCGAGCGTAAGCGCCGGGGACAACCGCCGCGCCCCGGGCGTTCTCCGGAGAGCCAACCGGCACCAATCGGCACAACCTCCCCGCGGGGGGACGGACGCCCCTGTCCACCCTTCGGGCGGTCCTGCATAATCAGGCGCGATCGTGCGCCCGGTTCCGCCCGGACGGCGCACCGAACGACCGAACGACCGAACAGCCGAACGACCGAACAGCCGCCCGCGAAGTCGACGCGAAACCGAGGAGGACCGGCCGATGCCGGACCAGCACTGCCCGACGTGCGGCACCGCACGCTCCACCGGGTGCGGCTGCCTCCCGGACCCGAGCCTCACCGAGACTGCTGTCCTGCCCCACATCGAGGGCCCGCCACTGGTCCGCCCGTACGTCCCGCAGACCGCCGACCAGCTGGCCGACGAGACCCACCCGAACGCACCGGTGGTGGACCCGTTCGCGACCACGGTGCTGCCGCCCGCACCCCCGGGGCAGCCCGGGCCGCCGGCCGCTCCGCCGCTCGGACCGGACGCGGACGCGTACGCCACCACCGTGCTGCCGCCCGTCGCCCCGGGGCAGGCCCCGTTCGGGCCGGGCGCCGGTGCCCACCCGGGCACCGACGGCTACCCGGCAGGCGACGGCTACCCGGACCTCGGCGCCCACCCGGAGGCGTACGCCACCACCCTGCTGCCGCCGGTGCCGCCCTCGGGGCCGGCCGGGAACGAGATCGGCCTCTTCGCCTTCGGGCAGGCGCCGGACCCCGGGCCCGCCTCGAACGCCGGCCGGGGCCCGAACGCCGGCCAGGCCGTACCCGGGCCGGAGGCCGGTGGCGGACGGGCCGCCAGAAGGGCGGCCGAACAGGCCGACCGGCACCCGCTCGCCCAGCGCAAGGGGCTGCTCGCCGGGGTCGGCGCCGCCCTGGTGGCGCTCACCATCGGTGTCGCGTACGCGGTGACGCCCTCCAACGAGCCGCCGGCCAAGCAGGCGCAGCCGCTGCCGACGAGCACCCTGGCGCCCGCGCCGGTGGACCCGCCCACCCTGGCGACACCCGTTCCGAGCGCCGCGGCGCCGACCAGCGAGGCACCGAGCCCCACACCCACCCCCACCCGCAAGCCCAGCCCGACGAAGACGGCCACCCCGCCCCCGATCGCCACGCCGACCGCCGAGGCACCGGCCGCTCCCCCCGCCGCGGCCCCCACGCCGACCGCGCCGGCGCCGAGCACCCCCACCCCGACCCCGACGCCCACCGCCACCTCGACGCCGCGGGTCCTGCAGTACGGAATGAGCGGCCCCGACGTCACAGCCCTCCAGCAGAAGCTCGCCGTCGTCGTCTGCTGGGCGAGCGTGCCGGTGACCGGGCAGTACGACGACACCACCGTGAACACCGTCGGCTACGTCCAGTGGATGTGGGACGTCAAGGGCGACAAGCGGGGCATCTTCGGCCCCAACACCCGCGCCGCCCTGGACAAGCACAGCACCTGCTGACCGCACGGCTCGGCCGGCGGCCGCCCCGAGGGCCACCGCCGGCCGCCAGTCGCCCAGAGGATCAGCCGGTGATCGCTCCGAAGATGCTGATGCCCGCCAGCACGACCATGATCGTCGCCGCCACCCGGATGATCAGCTTCATCGGCACGTACTTGAGCAGCTTCTGCCCACCCACGATGGCGACCCCGCCGACCGCGCACAGCGCCAGCCAGGAGCCGAGGCCGACGGCCAGCGGGTCGGCGTACTTGGCGGCCAGGTTGGCGGTCATGATCTGGGTCAGGTCACCGAACTCGGCGATCGCGACGACCACGAAGCTGGCCCCGGCCACCTTCCAGAAGCTGTTCGAGGACGGCTCCTTGGCCGCGTGCTCGTCCTCCTCCTCGCCGCCGTGGAACAGCAGCATCGCCGCGCCGACCAGGAACAGCAGGCCGGTGACGCCCTCCACCCAGCGGTGCGGCAGCAGCGTGAGCAGGTGCCCGGCGACGAGCGCGAGGCCCACTTGGAGGGCGAAGGCGGCGGCGATGCCCGCGAAGACGTAGCTCGCGCGGTACTTGGTGCCGAGCACCAGGCTGGCCAGCGCGGTCTTGTCCGGCAGTTCGGCCAGGAAGATGATGCCGAAGGTCAACGCGGCAACGGTGATACTCATAGGAGTCCTCGGTCGGGCTGCCCGGCCTCCGCAGGTCCGTCAGGGGACGCTTCGGCCCGACAGCACTGGTCATGGTCACAGCACTGCGGCCGAAGGTCTCGCCGGTACCGCTCATCGAGCGGTACCCCGGGCGCCGGGCCCCTGGGGGCCAGTATGTCGACGGTCCGGTGGAGGGCTACTCCCCTTCAACGGCCCCAAGCGTACCCGACGGCGTCGACCGACCCGCCCCGGGAGATCCACGGAGATCCACGGAGGCCGACAAGGGTCTACGGGGATCGACGGCGCTCGACCCGCCTACCGGGCGCCCCCGTCCGGCTCGGCCGCGATCAGCCCGCGCCCGACCAGTTCCAGTACCACCACGATCGCCACCGACTCCACCGCCAGCAACCCGATCAGCACGAACAGCTGCACCGCCCCCGCCTGGACCGGCGAGGCCCCGCCCAGCAGCATCCCGACGAAGGCCCCGGGCAGGGTGACCAGGCCGACCGTCCGGGTCTGGTCCAGCGCCGGGACGAGCGAGGTCGCCGCCGCCGTCCGGCAGATCTCCAGCCGGGCGTCGCGGTCCTCGAAGCCGAGCGCCAGTGCCGCCTCCACCTCGCCGCGCCGCAGCCGCAGCTCGTCCAGGGCGCGCCGCCCGGCCAGCGAGGTCGCGCTGAGCGCCCCGCCGATCAGGATGCCCGCGACCGGGATGACGGACAGGCCCTCGGGCGGCAGCAGCCCGACGCCCAGCAGCAGGGCGAGCACCGGCAGCACCCCGGCGCCGATCGGGGCGGCCGCCCAGACCCAGGCCGGGCCCGGGGTCATCCGCCGTCCGGCGGTGCGCACCGCGACCGAGAACATCAGCACCACGAACAGCGCCGACCACCAGAGCGAAGCGACCACCCAGCTGATCACCGCGGCGACGGCGGCCAGCTGCACCACGGCGCGCAGCCCGGCCCGCAGCACCGCGTGCCCGTGGCCGAGGAGTCCCCGCCCGGCCACCGCGACGGCGGCCAGCAGCAGCACGGCGGTGACCACCCCGAGCACCGGGGTGACCGGCAGCAGCTGGCCGCCGGAGGCCGCCAGGTCCGCCGGGGCCATCAGATCCGGCCCCTTCGGATCCGACCCGCACAGATCCCACCCGTGCAGATCCGACTAGCGCGGATCCGACTCGCGCAGATCCAATCCGTCCAGATCCGGCCCATCGGGCGCGGGCCCTCAGATCCAGCTGGTGAACCACATCCGGTCCTGCCAGGACGACATCGGGATCACCTCCGCCGTGTACAGCGGGTAGAAGAAGGCGAAGCAGCCGACGATCGCGAGCACGATCGCCCCGGCCCCGATCGCCCCGATCCGGCGTCGCTCGGGGGTGCACCCGGGCGGGCCGAGCACCGCCCCGAGCATCTGGGCGACGGCCAGGCACAGGAACGGCACCAGCACGACCATGTAGAAGGAGAAGATCGTCCGCTCCTGGTACCGGAACCAGGGCAGGTAGATCCCGGCCACCGCGCACAGCACCGCGCCCGAGCGCCAGTCCCGCCGGAAGAACCAGCGCCACAGCAGGTAGACCAGCGCGAAGCAGGCCGTCCACCACAGGAAGGGCGTACCGAGGCCGAGGATCTGCGAGGCGCAGCCGCCCGAGGAGGTGCACCCGCGCTGCCCGTACGGGATCTGCTCCCAGTACATCGAGACGGGGCGGCCGTCGACCAGCCAGGCGAAGGGGTTGGACTGGTAGGTGTGCGGGGTGCTCAGACCGGTATTGAAGTCGTACATCTGCGAGTGGTAGTGCCACAGGCTGCGCAGTGACGCGGGCACCCAGCTCATCGGGACCTGCGGCAGCGGGATGCCGAGGACGCTGTCCGGGGAGAGCCCGGCGCGCCCGTCGGCCCAGTGCCGGTCGTAGCCGCCCCCGCCGGTCGGGCCGGAGCCGCCGGTGGCGAGCCAGCCGCTCCAGGCGCCGACGTACACCACCACGGCGGAGCCGACCATGGCGAGGAAGGCGGGGACGGCGTCCCGGCGCAGCATGGAACGCCAGGGGCGGCGGGCGCCGGCGGCGCGGCGGCCGGACTGGTCCCACAGGACGGTCAGGACGCCGAAGGCGGCGAGGATCGGGGCGCCGTTCCACTTGACCGCGCAGGCGGCGCCGAGGAGCAGCCCGGCGGCGATCCGCCAGGGGCGCCACCCGAGCCGGACGGCGTCACCGCCGACGGTCTCGGCGGCGACGGCGAGCCGGGCGCGGACGTGGTCGCGGTCGATCAGCAGGCTGCCGAAGGCGGCGAGCACGAAGAACATCTGGATGCCGTCGAGCAGGCCGACCCGGCTCATCACCAGTTGGAGGCCGTCCACCGACATCAGCAGCGCGGCGGTGCAGCCGATCAGGGTGGAGCCGAAGAGGCGGCGGCCGATCCGGGCCAGCATCAGCACGGTGACGGTGCCGAGCAGGGCGGTCATGAACCGCCAGCCGAAGGGGTTCAGTCCGAACAGTTGCTCGCCGACCGCCATCACCCATTTGCCGAGCGGCGGGTGGGCGATGAACTCGGGCGCGGAGGTCAGCGGGATCGACTGCGGGGCGGACAGGATGTCGGCGTTGGCGTGGTCGGGCCAGGTGCCCTCGTAGCCCTGCTGGAGCAGGGACCAGGCGTCCTTGGGGTAGTACGTCTCGTCGAAGACGAAGGAGTCGGGGTGGCCGAGGTTCCAGAACCGCAGCAGGCCGGCGAAGAGCGCCACGGCGATCGGTCCGAGCCAGCCGGAGCGGTCGGCCGCCCAGCGGACCAGGCCCCCGCGCGGGGCCGGTGCCGGGGCGGCGGTGGCCGGGGCCGCCGGTGGGTGCGTGAGCGCCGCTTGCGTCATAGCCTCGCCGATTCGCCTGTCTGCTCTGTCCGGGTCCTGGCTCCGCCCGGGTCGTGCCGCTCCGGCCGGGGCAGGGCGGTCAACAGCCACTGACACTATGTGGCGGTGCGCGCGAAGCCAAGCGCGACGGGCGCCGACCAGGTGACCTGGTCGGCGCCCGTTTCGAACC
The DNA here is from genome assembly GCF_042798815.1 of Kitasatospora sp. NPDC057738. Lineage (NCBI taxonomy): Bacteria > Bacillati > Actinomycetota > Actinomycetes > Kitasatosporales > Streptomycetaceae > Kitasatospora > Kitasatospora sp. NPDC057738. Next base: position 47,120 of record NZ_JBHVJT010000021.1, read on the forward strand.
CCCTTGCCGCCCGTTCCGCTACGCGGCGGTCTGCAGCTCCCGGACCGGGACGGTGTGGACCACGGCCGGGGCCGCGTTGTCCTGCTCCGGCGTGAGGTACGGGCGCAGCCGCAGCGCCATGGCGACGATCAGCAGCGTGGAGCCCGCCATGGCCGCCAGGTAGAGCGGCCAGGTGCCGGAGCCGACCAGCAGCACGCCGACGGCCGGGCCGACCGCGATCGCGATCTGCTTCACCAGGGCGTACCCGGCGTTGTAGGTGCCGAGCAGCCGGGCCGGGGCGAGGTCCGCGACGATCGGGCCCATGGTGGGCGCGAGCAGCGACTCGCCGACGCCGAAGAGGGCGTAGATCGAGACGATGGCGACCGTGGCGGCCATGGTCTCGGTCCGTATCAGGCCGGCCACCAGGGCCATCGCCCAGGCGCCGAGCCAGACCACGCCGGCCGCGGCCATCGCGGTGGTGCGGCGGCGCTTGGCGGTGATCCGCACCATGAACATCTGCAGCACCACGATGGTCAGCGCGTTGGCGCCGATCGCGAAGCCCAGGGTGGAGGGCGCGGTGCCGACGGTGTCGGTGGCGAAGGCCGCGACGCCGGACTCGAACTGGCCGTAGCAGGTGAAGAAGATCAGCCCGGCGAGGATGCTGAGCCGCACCATCGCCTTGTCGGCGAGCAGGGCGCGCAGACCGGTCGGGCCGTCGGCCTTCCCGTGGACGGCGGTCAGCTGGGTCCTGGGCATCCGGGCGGTGCCGGTGACCAGGGCGAGGCCGAGGAACGTCACCGCCTCGATGGTGAACAGCCGGGTCAGGCTGGCCGGGTCCGACACGTTCACGATCTGCCCGCCGACCAGCGCACCGATGCCCATGCCCAGGTTGACCAGGGTGAACTGGAGCGCGAAGGCGTGCGAGCGGGTGGCCGCCGTGGAGCAGCGGACGATCATCGTGGCGAGCGCCGGCTGGCAGGTGGTGACACCGGCGCCGAACAGGAAGGAGGAGACCAGCAGGGCCGGGGTGCCGGTGGCGTGGCCGAAGGCGAACGCACCGGTGGCGGCGAGCGCCGTACCGGCCAGCAGCACCGGGCGGGGACCGTACCTGTCGATGCCGCGGCCGGTGAACGGCAGGACGGCGAGGGCCGCCAGCGCGAAGACGGTGAACACCATCCCGGCCGCCAGCGAGCCCAGCCCGCGCACCTGGTCCACGTACACGAACATGTACGGCATCGTGAAGCCGCTGCCGAACGCACTGAGCGCGTTGCCGATCTGGACGCGGCGCAGCGGGCCGCCCGCTCCACGCCGCTGCTGCCTCTGCTGCTTCACCGTGCCGGTCACCGTGCACATCCCTTCCTGGTTTCAACTGGATACTCTTAAGTCCAGAAGATTTCAGAGCTAAAGTTTGACGAGATAAAGTCTTAGCACCCGAAGACTGCTGAGTCAAAGGCTTAAGGAGTGCACCCTCGTGCGACACTGGTCCGCATGACTACGGACAAGCCGCCGCCGGCTGCCGGCAAGCCCGCCCCGGCCACCCCCCTGGAGTTCGGCATCGCCGAGCAGGTGGCCCTCTACCAGCGGGAATTCCCCACCGTCGACCCCCAGGTGGAGACGATCGTGCAGACCCTCAACCGGGTCTCCCGGCGGATGGGCGTGGCGTACGACCGGCAGCTGACTGTGCTCGGAATCACCTCCGCCGAGTGGGAGGTGCTCAAGGCGCTGGTGGTGTCCGGCAGCCCGTACCGGCTCGGGCCGGGCGAGCTGGCCAAGCGCCTCGGGCTCACCCCGGCGGCGATGACGCACCGGATCGACCGGATGGTGGCGGACGGACTGGTCACCCGGGAGCGGGACGAGACCAACCGGGTGCGGGTGATCATCGAGCTCACCGAGACCGGCCGCGACAAGTGGCTGGAGTCGATGCGGATGGCCGCGGTCTTCGAGGAGGAGCTGCTCCAGGACGTCGTGGGCGAGGAGCGGACCGCGCTCTCCGCGATGCTGGGCCGGATGCTGCGGCGGATCGAGGAGAGCCGGCCGGACGCGCTCGGGCGCACCGCCGGCCTGGACTGACCCCGGGAGGCCGGGGAACGCGAAACGGGTCCGGCC